>NZ_JBEQZJ010000003.1:0-115894 GCF_045223415.1 Hoskinsella mucinilytica
TTTAGTTAGATGAATATCTAATATGATATGTTGACATTGTTCTAATTGTGGTATATCATATAGTTATCGAATAAGGATGGTAGATGAATATGAAACAAGGATATCGAATGGTAATGAAGCATCGTAATTTTATGCAAACAATGGCCGCAACGGTTATTAATCGAATCGGTGATTCGATAGACATGCTTGCATTTAGTTGGTTGGTGTATGGATTGACGGAATCTGCAGGATGGTCAGCAATCGTATTGGGCGTAAATATGTTGCCTAATGTATTCATACAGCCAATTGCCGGGGCAATCGTTGAGCATATTCCTAAAAAGAGGATCATGGTCATATGTGATATTGGACGAGGAATCCTTACAGGAACGATCATAGTATTGTATTGTATGCATATATTATCACCTTGGATGTTATTATTGATCACCTTTTTGAATAATGCATTGGAATCTTTTCGTAATCCCGCTTCTGTTGGTTTTATTCCCTTAATTTTACCAAAAGAGGATTATGAGTATGGACTTGCTTTGAATCAATCAAGTATCAGAATCTGTGAATTGATCGGAACAGGACTTGCAGGTGTTATCTTAACATTGCTTGGTGTTGTAGGAGCGATTGCAATCGATATGATGACCTTTTTCATATCTGCAGTGATCATCGCTTTTATACCTTTAAAAGAACAAGCCAATGTGAAACAGATTTCTTCTGTAAGGGAGCGTATCCTTGAGGTGTTTTATTCCATGAAAGATGGTTTTTCTTATTTAAAACAGACCAAAATTTTAGTGCTTCTTTGTATCCTTGCATGTATATTGAATATGTCATTGGTGCCTTTGAATAGTTTTGAAGCAGCTTATGTCAGTGGAATCTTACATGCTCCGGCATATGTGTTATCACTCATGTCAATTTCCTTGACCATTGGTATTGGTATCGGTTCCTTTCTTTATCCATTTTTTCATAAATATATTCAAAACCGTAGTTTGATCATTCTTGGTGGTATATTAACAGGATGTTATTATCTGGTGATGGTACTACTTGTACAAATATCGTCTTTATGGCTAATTAATCTTGTATTGGCATCGATTAATTTGATCTTCGGAATAAGCATTGGGTTTATCATGGTATTGGCTAATATCTCGTTTATGAGTCATGTAAGTAATGAATATTTAACTAGAGCAAGTTCTATTTACAGTGCATTTGCCATTTTGGGAATGCCGGTATTATCCTTTCTACTAAGCGCAATTTGTGAATTTGCCGCTGTTTTGGATATTTTGCTCGTGTTTGGTGTGTTTACAATCCTTCTATTTCTTAGTATGATAGGAATACGAAGTTTGAAAGAATTATAGGAGGAAGTCATCGTGATAGAATATAAAAAAAACTTGTATCCTCTTCATGAATGTTTAGGTCTTATCGAACGTTTTGTGAATGATGCAGATGATTTAACTAAAATGTATGAGTATTGTGAAAATGATCAGGAAAAAGATCGAATGAAACGATTATTTCAAGTACTTGATGTGATGAAAAAGGAATTTGATCGATTATTTTTCCAAGACCGTTACCTTTTCGAGTATTTACATAAAGAGGAACAGATCTCTTGCGTACGTGCTTTATTATATCCATGTTTTGATGATCAAGAAAGAAGTGAGGAACAAAGTTTTGAACATATCAAACAATGTTATCAAAAGGATTCATTTCTCTTTATCAAAGAAATAGTATCCTTTGATAAAGAGTTGGATCATATCAAGGATAAAGAATTGTTGGAGGCAATCAATGGCCTTATGTTAGATGATGGAATCAAGTGGCGGTTATATCAGCTTCATTATCATTTAGATGAATTTATCAATAAGGTAGAAGAGATTTTCAAAGCAATGTTGCCTATCTATCACCAATTTGATGATTTATATCAAGAGTTTCTTTATGCTTATCAAGAGGAACTGGCATTTGATCTTAATGGTATGGGTAGTTATGATTTTGTTGTGAAGAAATTAAATTTGAAATTCTCAGATGAAAATATCATCATTGTACCAACCATCTCTAATATGCGTTCTCTTAGCTTTGTTAGTGTTAAAAAGGATCATAATCAAACATGTTTGATCGTTTATTGGGGAATCGGAACTTTAAAAAGAGTTATGAAAGATGAAGAAAGTATAGATTTAGAAGCACTATGTTCAGCTTTAAAGCTATTGAGTGATCGTAGTAAGTTTGATATTCTTCGCTTTGTTGCGAAAAGAAAAGCTTATGGGGCACAGATAGCCAACGAATTAAAGCTATCTACACCAACGATTTCTTATCATATGCAATCGTTGTTGAATGCAAAATTAGTAACGATTCAAAAGGATAATAATCGATTATATTATCAAATGAATCAAGAGTATCTAAAAAAAGTCTTAACACAGGTTTATCATCAGCTAACTGGTGAATAAAAATGGATGTGTCAATATAAAAACCAGATCGTGATCATCTGGTTTTTATATTATATGGGTATTCCATGCATACAATATAGCTAATGATATTTTCTAAACCATGTTGTGCTTTTTAAATCATGTATACAAAAAAACTGTTCATAAAGTGAACAGTTATCGTCAAATGGTGGAGGTTAACGGGCTCGAACCGCTGACCCTCTGCTTGTAAGGCAGATGCTCTCCCAACTGAGCTAAACCTCCGTTTGTTTGCCTAACTATAATACCATATTTTGAACAAAAAGCAAGAGGACAAGTGGGAAATAAATAAAAAAATTTAATTTTTATTCTTACAAATATAGTGGAAGAAAAAGGTGTACAGTATGGTTGAGGTGATGATTATGGCAGCAGATATGGAATATCGTTATTTTCAAACATTTATGGAAGAGGAAAGGGGAAGATATGATCCAACATTATTTTCACAAGATATCATGTATTTTTGTAAGATATGGAAAAGTCATAGGTATGAATTCGCACAATATTGTAAGCGTCATGATCTTGTGAGGGCATATATTCTTTTAAATCAAAGATGTGTGGAATATGAATGTATGTTGCTAGAAAGGAAACATCGTTTTCGGCAAATAGATGAGCAAGAATATCGCAATCAATTAAGAATGATTGAAAAGGTTTACTTATGAATACTTATGATGCGTTGATATAGTTTCATTAAAGAGGTGCATTAGTTCACAAATCAAATGATTCACATCGTTATAAAACAAGGAAAAACCCGGAGTTAAGGGGGGGCTCCGGGTTTTCCTAAATAATTATGTTTATTTAAGGGGATAGAAAATTGTATGAATTATCATTAGGGAGAATGATGAGTACATACAAGCAAGGTTTACTTTCCCTTGCTCCCTAGTATGATATCGCAACACTGTAAGAAAAAAATGTTTGAATTAAGTGAAAATATGTGATGGCAAATAATGGAATTAGGAATTGAAGCAATAGAGGAAATCTGCTAGGATTATACTTAAGAAAGAGGAGTGAGCTTATTGAAAATTGGAGAATATGAAGATTCACTGCAATTGATCTATGATATCGTAGCAAATCAAATCAAAGTTGTAATATTATGCGAAACGGAAAATAAAAAGAAACAAGCATATGAATACTTGGCAAGTTTACCAAATATTACAAGAGAAACGATCAATGAGGAATTGGCAGAGTTGGTGGAGATGGGGCTTGTTTCAAGACTAATTCATGTGAGGAAGCAACCACATTATGTGGAGTACGCATTAACAAATGAAGGAGTTATGTTAGCAGGATGTATTCGTAAGATGAGATCTGTGGGAAACGTGATTTTAGATAAATATTTGGAAAAAGAAAAAAGGCGCTAGGGAACGCCTTTTTTCAATAATAAATTATTAAGGGGATAGAATGTATAGAAAATAATTAGGGGGATTATTTTCTATCAGGCGAAGATTATCTTTGCCTACCTATAGCATACATAAGGCTTGTAGAAGAAAGATAAATAAACAATGTGAAATTATGTGATTAACGATTTACGATGCTTGCTAATAACGTCATACTATCGCAAAAGTCTTTACGTTTATGATCCGGTAATTGACGAAAGGCATCTATAATTTTCATTTCATTTTCATCCCTTATGATCAAATGATCTTCTTTATTTCTATGAAGCTCCAGTAAGGAACAAAGATCGATATCAAGTGTTTTACACAATCTTTGAAGCGTATCTAAATCCGGATAAGAAATATCATTGCAATAGCTGGATATCGTACGTTGATTCACATTTAAGATGATTCCCAACTGTTTTTGTGTCATATTTTTGTTCTCCAGACTTGCTTTTATGATTCCTCCGATTTTCAGCATACAATGCACCTCTTTCTTTATCTAATAGTATAAATGACAAATGGGTTTCTGATAGTGATATACCATTAAATATGGTATATATAAAAAATAGATAAAATAATAGTATCACAAAGTATATGAGCCACACCACGAAAGAGCGATAAAAAAATTATTTTCTTAGACAAGATTTCTATGAGACTAAAGTGAAAAAATTGTTTTTGATCAATCATATATTTATGAAGAATGGCATAAAGGGAAAATATCATCTTTATTTTTTCTGTTTGAAGTTTAAAATATTAAACTTTTTGTTTAGAAAGTATTGCATATGCTGAGAAAATAAGTATAATAATCTTGTTTCAAATATTTAACGAAAAGTTTAGTGTTACTAAACAAGAAGGAGGAATGTCATGGATATCGGACAAAGGATCAAACAGCTGAGGATACAAAATGATCTTACCTTAGAAGAACTGGCATCTCGAAGTGAGCTGACAAAGGGATTTTTATCACAGGTAGAACGTAACCTGACATCACCCTCTGTTTCAACACTGGAAGATATACTGGAAGCTTTGGGAACAGACCTAGCGACATTTTTTAAGGATAGCAAAGAAACAAAAATGGTGTTTCATAAGGATGATTATTTTATCGATGAGCATGAGGAATATTGTATTCATTGGATCGTTCCCAATGCTCAAAAAAACGAAATGGAACCGATTCTATTGGAACTTCACCCAATGGAAACGTCCATGATCTTTGAGCCGCATGATGGAGAGGAATTTGGTTATGTACTTGAGGGAAGGATTGCTCTAGTTTATGGAGAACAGGAATATCCTGTGAAAAAAGGGGAAACCTTCTATATCAATGGTAAACAAAAGCATTTTTTAAAAAACACAGCGAAGAAGGACGCCATGGTGTTATGGATCACGACACCACCACGTTTTTAGGAGGACATGAGATGGAGAATAAAAAACTGATCGAATTTAGAAATATCGTAAAAGATTTTGATGGTCAGCTAGTATTGAAGGGAATCAATCTGGATATCTATGAAAATGAGTTTGTAACGTTGTTAGGACCTAGTGGTTGTGGTAAGACGACATTATTGAGAATTCTTGGTGGCTTTTTACAACAAAGCGAAGGTAAAGTAGTATTTGATGGTGAAATCATTGATGAACTTCCACCATATAAAAGAGAGTTAAATACCGTATTTCAAAAATACGCTTTGTTTCCTCATATGAATGTATATGATAATATCGCATTTGGATTAAAAATCAAAAAAATGAGTAAAGATGTTATCGAACAAAAAGTTATGAAAATGCTGAAGCTGATCGGTTTAGAGGGCTATGAAAAAAAGGATGTTACTTTACTTTCTGGTGGGCAGCAACAACGTATAGCGATTGCTCGTGCACTTGTAAATGAACCTAAAGTATTATTGCTTGATGAACCATTGGGAGCATTGGATCTTAAATTGCGAAAAGAAATGCAATATGAGTTAAAGAAAATTCAGCAAGAAGTCGGAATCACGTTTATTTATGTTACGCATGATCAAGAAGAGGCATTGACCATGTCTGATAAGATCGTAGTCATGAAGGATGGGGAGATTCAACAAGTAGGTAGCCCTACAGATATTTATAATGAACCGGAAAACCGTTATGTTGCGAATTTCATAGGGGAAAGTAATATCATTCCAGGTGTGATGTTGGATGACTATAAGGTCATGTTTGACGATATCACCTTTGATTGTGTAGATTTTGGATTTAAGAAAAATGAAAAAGTAGATGTAGTCATTCGTCCTGAGGATCTAGATATTGTCAAAGAAGAAGAAGGAAAGATGACCGGTATTGTAAAATCTGTATTATTCAAAGGTGTTCATTATGAAATCATGGTAGAAACCGTACCGGGTACTAATGTCACGGTTATGATGAACGTAACAAAAGAGCATGATGTAGTCTCATCCGATGCCAAGGAAAAAATTTCCGCAAACGATTTTTATGTGGATATCGAGGATGTCAAAGAATTAAACGATGCTGAGATCATAGCAAGAGCAGATGCGCAGGCATGGGATCCTGAAAATGATGAATATATTTCTCTGAGTAAAATCGAATATGATATTCCCGAAACTATAGGAACATATCCGGTAACCTTCTCAACTAGTTCTGGAACAAGTGTATCTATCAAGGTTTTTGTTGTTCAACAGAAATATGTGGAAAATCCTAAGGCAAATGAAGCAATCTCCGCATTTAATTTCTTTAAGACAGTAGATGAGTTAAAGGAAAGCGCAGCGATTGATACAGATTTAAAAACTTGGGCAAATGCACAAAGTTGGAAGTTGAGTGATGAAAGTGATGTAGAAATCAGCAATGTTGATTATGACTTTGACCCTGCCAATATCACAGCAGGTACTTATGAGGTTACCTTCTCTACACAGGGACGTGAATTTAAGGTGCATACAACAGATTTGGCACAAGAAGGAGCAGAAGTGGGTCTAAGCTTCTTCCCAGAAGATATTCACGTCATGAGTAAGATGGGTTATTAAGATGAAGACATTTAAACGATTAACGATTCCTTATATTGTATGGATGGTAGCGATGATCGTCATCCCTATGCTACTGATCGTTGTCTATGCTTTTACAAAAGAAGGAAATGACGTAGCAACCCTACAATTTACGTTGGATCATTTCAAAAAGTTTTTTACAGACCCTGACTTTTTGAAAACGTTATGGTTATCCTTACGAATTGCTTTTATTACAACAGTGTTATGTATTTTGATTGGATATCCTGTAGCGTATGCGATTTCTAAAGCATCTGATCGTAAACGCAATCTATTAATTCTTTTGATTACTTTACCTATGTGGATCAATATGCTGGTGCGAACTTATGCTTGGATTGGTATATTGGCAGATAATGGATTGATCAATCATATATTACAGTACTTTGGATTTGATCCGGTGAAGCTTCTTTATACAGATTTTGCTGTTGTACTTGGCATGGTGTATAACTTTGTGCCATTTATGATCTTACAGATTGAAAGTTCTTTGGCTAAAATGGATCAACATTTATTGGAAGCAGCAAATGATCTTGGCGCAAATCGATTTGAACGATTTCGTCATATCACGTTACCATTATCCCTTCCAGGTGTTATTTCAGGAATTACGTTGGTATTTCTACCAAGTGTGTCCAGTTTCGTCATTCCAAAACTTATGGGTGGCGGTGGTTATATGATGATCGGAAATATCATTGAAAATCAATTCATTACCGTCGGTGAATGGAACTTCGGTAGTGCGATTTCTTTGATTATGGCAGTTATTATTATGATCAGTATGTATGTAACACGTCGTTTGGATAAAGGAGATGACACTGTTCGTGCAAGAAAAGGAGGGAATGTACAATGAAAAATCGTAAATTCTCTCGCCGTTTGATTCTTGCTTTGATCATGATTTTCTTTTATTTCCCTATTTTATATATGCTTGTTTTCTCTTTTAATGGAAGTCGTTCCTTAACAAGCTTTGATGGGTTCTCTTTACAATGGTATACGAAGATGTTCCATGATCGTAATATGATGGAGGCTATCTACTATACCTTGATCACTGCGGTAATAGCAACGTTAGTATCTACTGTTGTGGGTACCATTACGGCGATTGGTCTATCAAAATCTAAACGCATCGTACGTGAAGTTGTACAACAGATCAATGATTTACCGATCATGAATCCTGAAATTGTTACAGCAGTAGGCTTAATGCTGTTTTATGTATCCTTAAGGATGGAAAAGGGATTTTTAACAATGCTATTTGCACATATTGCATTTTGTACACCCTATGTCATCTTAAGTGTTATGCCTAAGTTAAGAAGCTTAGATCCTAATTTGGCAGAGGCGGCAATGGATCTTGGCGCAAAACCAAGTCAGGCAATGTGGAAGGTCATTGTACCTCAAATCATGCCCGGGATCGTATCGGGAGCTTTGATTGCATTTACGATGAGTTTTGATGATTTTACGATCAGTTACTTTGTGACAGGAAACGGTGTTAAAAATATTTCAACACTCGTATGGACAATGTCCAAACGTATCAATCCTAGTATCAATTCATTATCTACCTTAATTGTCGTAATGATCACGATCACACTTTTGATTGTCAATCTTTTGCCGGTAGCTAAGGAAAAAGCAAAGGCTAAAAATAAGCCAATCAGCAATCGTACCATTGGAATTATCGGATTATGCTTTACGTTGGCCATCGGTGGTGTATTGTTTGGATTAAAGGGTGGTATGCGAGCTTCTTCTTCTGAAGATGCAATTGCGAAGTATGGTAGTGATACGTTAAAGGTTTATAACTGGGGTGAATATATCGATCCTGAGGTCAATGAAGCCTTTGAACGAGAATATGGCGTCAAAGTGATTTATGATACGTTTGATTCTAATGAATTGATGTATACCAAACTACAGGGTGGAGAATCTTATGATGTCTTAGTACCTAGTGACTATATGATCGAACGATTGATCAAAGAAGATTATTTGCAACCATTAGATAAGGATCGCATCACCAATCTTCCTTTATTGGCTGATGGGGTCAAGGGACTACAATATGATCCGGAAAATACGTATAGCGTACCTTATTTCTGGGGTACCGTTGGTATTGTTTACAATAAAAATAATATCAATCTAGAAGATCTGAAAAAGGAAGGCTGGAATATCTTCCTTGATCAAAAGTATAAGGGACATATTTATATGTATGATTCTGAACGTGATTCCTTTATGATGGCTTTAAAAGCATTAGGATATTCTATGAATACGGATGATGAAGAAGAACTGAAAGAAGCATATGATTGGTTAGTTCAGGTAGTATCCACGATGGAACCTGAAATTGTAACAGATGAGGTAATCGATGCAATGATCAATGGCAATAAGGATATGGCTCTTGTATATAGCGGAGATGCTGCCTATATTCTATCTGAAAATGAAGATATGGCATATTATATGCCAGAGGAAGGAACCAATTTATGGAGTGATGCAATGGTCATTCCAAAAAATGCCAAAAATCCTAAACTTGCGAATGAATATATTAATTTTATTCTTGATTATGAGTCAAGCTTGAAAAACTCTTTGTTTGTAGGTTATGCTAGTAGCAATGGAGAGGTCTTGGATAGCTTAAGTGGAGAAGGTGGAGATTTTGAAGGAAATGAAGCTTATCTTCCACGTGTGGGATTTGCAAAAGATGAAATCTTTCAGTATAATGAAAAGCAGAAAAAACTAATGTCTAATTATTGGACAAAGGTGAAAATCGCAAAATAGAAGGTGATTTGAATGAAAAAGAAAACAAAACTGATCCTGTATCGTACTGTGATCGTCTGTGTTGTTGTTTTTATGGTTCTGCTAAGTATTTTATAAGAAAAAGAGGTCGATGGTTGTTGAAATGATGCAACTTTGACCTCTTTTGTATCACTAAAATAGCATATTGACGATAAAATCGAAACGTGATAAAGTATAAGCAGTTATACGACTGACGGAAGTGGAATTGACCACATGAAGTATAATGTAAAAAGCCGACCGTCTGGGCATGAAGATGTTCAGAATTGTCGGCTTTTATTGTGGAAAAGGAGATCAAAATGAAAGAATTAGAATTAAAATACGGCTGTAATCCTAATCAAAAACCTGCTCGTATCTTTATGAAAGAAGGAGAACTTCCTATCAAAGTGTTAAATGGTGTACCGGGTTATATCAATCTTTTAGATGCTTTTAACAGTTGGCAGTTAGTAAAAGAATTAAAAGAAGCTACACATTTACCAAGTGCAGCAAGTTTTAAACACGTTTCCCCTGCGGGAGCAGCAGTTTATGTTCCTTTAAATGATGTAATGGAACAAATTTATTTTACGGATGGATTAGCTTTATCACCGATTGCTACTGCATATGTGAGAGCACGTGGTAGTGATCGTATGTCAAGCTATGGTGATTTTGTTGCTTTAAGTGACATATGTGATGAGTCTTGTGCAAGATATATTGCTAAGGAAGTAAGTGATGGTGTGATTGCACCAGGGTTTACACCTGAAGCATTAGAAATATTAAAGAAAAAGAAAAAAGGTAAGTATGTAGTGATTCAGATGGATGAAAGTTATGTACCTCAATCTTTGGAAACAAAGGATGTCTATGGCATTCGTTTTGAACAAGGTAGAAATGAACAAAAGATTACAGAAGCATTATTTCAGGATATGCCTACCAAAAATCAAGAATTAAGTGAGGATGCAAAACGAGATTTAATTGTTGCATTGATAACGCTGAAATATACACAATCTAACTCTGTTTGTTATGTAAAAGATGGGCAGGCAATTGGTATTGGCGCAGGACAACAATCACGAGTACATTGTACTAGACTTGCTGGTAATAAGGCAGAAAACTGGTATCTTCGCCAAAATGAGAAAGTATTAACATTGCCATTTAAAGAAGGAATTCGTCGTGCTGATCGTGATAATGCCATAGATGTATATATTTCCGATGATTATGAAGATGTTTTGGCAGAGGGTATATGGCAAGAAACCTTTACCAGCAAACCAGAACCATTTACCAAAGAGGAAAAGAAGGCCTGGTTGTCAACAATGAACAACGTTGCTTTAGGTAGCGATGCTTTCTTCCCATTTGGTGATAATATAGAACGTGCACATAAAAGCGGTGTTGCATTTATTGCACAGGCCGGTGGCAGTATACGTGATGATCATGTCATTGCGACTTGTGATAAATACGATATTGCAATGGCATTTACACATGTAAGATTATTCCATCATTAATAATTCAGGTACTTCTAGCGATAGGGGTACTTTTTTTGAATCGCATGAAGTTATCAGTATCAGTGCAAGGGATAAAATTGACTTTATAAGAGGCTTGTATCATTTATTATATAATGAAAACGCATACGGCAAGGTAAAGGGTTTTTATATTTATTCTTCTCGTCAGTTGCTTGACAAGTCTTTTGGTATTTTTATTGCCTATGCTTTTTTACTATAATGGTGCAAAGTTTTTATTGAATATTACATGCTTTGATCTCATACAAGGGAACTTATTCTTATACCAAAACTTTCATATAGAAAAAATAATAGGATTATGTTTGTTGTTATCGATTATGTTATATAGAATCGTATATGATAAACAGAGGTTATTATGACGAAGAAGATGAAAAACTGCACACCATATATAGAGGTATGATGTGCGGTTTAATGTATTGTTTCATCAATGGTATCGAATTCAGGCATACCCTCAATGATTGGGGCAGCTACAAATGTTTGTTTTGATGCTTCCTTACCTATCATGAGTGTTAAAATCATCGGTATGACTTCACAGCCTTGTGTTTTATAAACTTCAATATCGTTTTCATTCTTTTTTATGATGGCATATAGAAATTTACAATGACCTGTTATCTTTTTATTTACTTCTAACTGTAAATGATAGGTGTTATTTTCAACTACATGTTGATCAGCTTTTTTCTGTTCTGCTAATGAAAATACATAGCTGTCAAATAAGCTGGCATTGACATCAGGCGCAAATCCGATGACGATATCCTCACAACCCTCCTCATATTCAAAAGATAGTTCAATGTTTTCTCCAATGGTATAGGTGTCTTTACTGAATGTTACATTTTTTAATACGTTTTCCATCATGAATAACCCCTTTCTAAAATATTTTTACTGCTTTCATTATACCACTTATCAAAAGAAACGAAAATCTAAAAAGAAAATATGAGGAAAGTTTAAAAAGAATCATTGAATATAAGAAATTACTAATGGGAAAAATAATAATGAAAAGGAGGGTAAGAACATGCTTTTGATTCCTTACTTTTCTTATTTTGTGGTAAAATAGAAGATATCGGAGGTATGTTTATGAAAACAATATTAGATCATACATTGTTGCATCAAAAGTATTTTGAAGAAATGACACAAATTCCTCATGGTTCTGAGAATGAGAAAGCTTATAGTGACTATCTTGTTTCTTTTGCTAAGGAGCATGGGTATACTTATGTACAGGATGATATGTATAATGTCATTATATATAAGGAAGCAAGCAACGGATATGAGGATCATGAACCTTTGATCATGCAGGCACATATGGATATGGTTTGTGAGAAAAACAAAGACAGCGAGCATGATTTTAAAAAGGATCCATTAAAGCTACATATAGAAGAGGGATGGTTGATGGCAGATCATACAACGCTTGGCGCAGATGATGGCTGTGGTGTTGCTTATATGTTAGCAGTTTTGGCAGATGATACCTTACAGCATCCAGCCTTAGAATGTATATTCACCGTACAAGAAGAAGTTGGCTTATGTGGTGCTTTACATTTGAAAAAGGATCAGTTTCGTGCAAAACGAATGATCAATCTAGATGATGAAAGCGGATATGCTACTTGTACGACGAGTGCAGGTGGTATGAATGTCCTGTTACATCGTGATGTACTTCGTATTTATGAAGAGAATGCAGGTTATATCTTACGTGTAAAAGGGTTAAAGGGTGGACATTCCGGTGCAGAAATCGATAAAGAACGTGGCAATGCTAATAAACTTTTGGTTCGTGTGTTATATGGTATGATAGAAAAATATGGAGTACAGTTAGCTGATTTACAAGGTGGACTCATGGACAATGCAATACCAAGAGAGGCAAGTGCAACCTTTTATAGCTCAGCTGATTTGAACCAGTTACAAGACTATGTGGCTGAGTATCAAGCAATTTTGAAAAAAGAACTGGAATTTAGCGATGTTATTGAATTAGAAATAGAAGAAACACTACTTACATCTTATTTATCAATAGAAGAGAGTGAAGAAATCATTAAATTGCTTGTATTGTTGCCAAATGGATTACGTCATCGTAGTATGAGTATCGAAGGATTAAGTACAGCTAGTAGTAATGTAGGTGTCATTTGTATGGAAGAACATCAACTACATATCAATTGTTCTTTACGAGGTGCCTTGGAGTCTTATATTGATGAATTTGCGATGGAAATTGATTTATTGGCTGAATTATTTGGATGTGAAACAAGTCATGAAGCAAGATATCCAGCTTGGAGTTATGATGCTCAAAGTAAGATGAGAGAAACTATGAAAGCAGTATGTCAAAAAATAACGGGAAAAGAGTTGGGTATCATGGCAACACATGGTGGCTTGGAATGTGGCGTATTCAAAGCAATGGATCCTGATATGGATATTGTGACCCTTGGTCCGAACATGAAAAATATCCATACACCTCAAGAAGGTTTATTGCTTTCTAGCTTTGATGAAATCTTTGAATTTCTGAAAGCGTTTTTGGCAGCGTTATAAATCTTAAGATTTTCCTAACATTTTATATTTTTTTAAAACAACCCCCGCAATTGTCGGGGGTTATGCTATAATATACAAGTTAGAAAATGAAAGGGCGTATGTTTCATGATGATACGATCTATTGATGCAATTATTCGTATGCTAGATGCGGATTACATAGAAAATGCAGATATCGAAGAAAAGATTACCGGTGTCTGTATTGATTCAAGAAAAGTGGTAGAGGGAAATTTATATATTCCCATTCATGGTGTGAACAACAATGGCCATGATTATGTGAAACAAGCAATTGAAAATGGTGCAAAAGCAGTTTTATGGGAGCGCAAAGAGCCCAATCCCCCTAAGGAAGTCGTTGTGATCTTAGTAGAAGATACTACGATTGCATTACAACAGCTTGCTAAGCAATATCGAAATCAATTAAACATGAAGGTAATCGGTATTACCGGAAGTAACGGTAAGACAAGCACAAAGGATATTTTAGCCGGTATTTTATCAAAGCGTTTTGTTACGCAAAAAACGATGGGTAATTTTAATAACGAAATCGGGGTACCTTTGACGCTATTATCCTTTAGTGAAACCATAGAAGTAGCTGTTGTAGAGATGGGAATGGAAAATTTAGGAGAGTTATCTTTTTTGACAAAGATGGTTCAACCTGATATTGCTATTGTAACCAATGTTGGTTGTGCTCATTTAGAAAATTTAGGTTCTATGGAAAATATCGCAAAAGCCAAAGTAGAAATTACGGAAGGCTTAAAAGAACATGGATTATTTATTTATCAAGGTGATCAGAAGTTATTAGAAGATGCTGTTAAGGATAAGTTGATTCCAGGCTCAATCAGAATAAAAACGTTTGGTTGGAATGAACAGGCTGATGCCAGTGTGACGCATATTCGACAAGATGAAACAGGAATCAGCTTTATGTTGAATCATCATGATTTCGTTTATCATCTTGATATGATCGGTAAGCATAATGCTTGCAATGCGGCAGCTGCAATTTTGGTAGCGAAAGCACTTGGTATGAGTGATGAAGAAATCCAAGACGGTATGCGATTGATAGAAAAAACCGGTCTTCGTAATGAACTTGTAAAGGCGAAACAGGCATTGATCTTAAATGATTCTTATAAATCAAATCCTAATAGCGCACTGGCGGCAATGGATACCATGGAAGAATTTGATCATTCTTATAAGATAGCAGTGCTTGGGGATATGTTAGAACTGGGTGATACAAGTGATATGATTCATTATCGTCTAGGTAAGGATTTAGCTAAGTATCATGTAGATGAGGTATTGACCATTGGCGATATGGCTCGATATATTGCGCAAGGAGCAAGAGATCATACAACTGCAAATGTTCAGCATTTTACATCAAAGGAAGATCTGAGTTCTTATTTGAAACCATATCTTGATCAAACATGTATGATCTTGATTAAGGGGTCTAGAGGAATGAAGCTTGATGAAGTAGTAGATGAATTGGTACACGATAAATAAGAGGTAGAAAAGATATGAATAAAATAAAATTAGCAGTCATTTTTGGAGGAAAATCAAGTGAATATCCGGTATCCTTACATTCAGCCGGTAGTTTATTACATCAGATCGATACGTTACGTTATGATTTGATTTATATCGGAATCAGTAAGGATGGAGATTGGTATTTATATGATGGGGATATCGAAAGCATTGAACATGATACATGGTTGAATGATGAGCATTGTAAACGATGTGTATTGTCTTGTTCCACAAGCGATAAGGGAGTTCTTGTATTTGAAGAACAAGGTTATCAACTTCTTCCGATAGATTGTATCTTCCCTGTTCTTCATGGTAAAAATGGAGAAGATGGAACCATTCAAGGTTTATTCGAATTAAGTGGTATACCTTACGTTGGATGTGGTCATATGAGCTCTTCTGTTTGTATGGATAAGGAAATGACGCATATCATTTTAGAACATGCAGGTGTGCCATGTGCACCGTTTATGTGTGTATATGAAGAGGATGATCTAGATTATTCGGCAATCTTTGAAGAGGCAAAACAGAAATTGGGCTTACCGATTTTTATCAAACCTGCGAATGCCGGTAGTAGCTTTGGCATTCATAAAATAGATAGCTTTGATACTTTCGAAGAAGGAATGAAGGATGCTTTTTATCATGATGGTAAAGGGAAAGTTATTTTAGAGACGACCATTGATGGCTTTGAAATCGGATGTGCTGTTATGGGAAATCAAAAACTTTTTGCCGGAAGTGTAGATGAAATACAGACAAGTGCACCTTTCTTTGATTATGAAGGAAAATATCAAATGGTAGATAGTCAGATTTATTGTCCTGCTAGAATTGATGAGGCGTTATTTGAACAGGCAAGAGCTTTAGCGAAAAAAGCATATCGTGCTTTGAACTGTAAGGGTATGACTCGTGTTGACATGTTTGTGACAAGCAAACATACAATAGTATTGAATGAAGTAAATACGATTCCGGGCTTTACTGCAACATCACGCTATCCTAGCATGATGAAGGAAGCGGGAATTAGCTTTCCTGATTTGATCGATCAGCTTGTGGACTTAGCATTAGAAAAATAGCGAGGTGGTTTTATGCTTAACAGTGATACAAGAGCATGGACAGAAATCGATTTAACAAAAATACGTCATAATGTAGAAGAGGTACAGAAATTGATTCCTTCTACAAGTAAGATCATGGCAATCGTAAAGGCGAATGCATATGGTCATGGGGATGTTGTTTGTGCAAAGGAATTGAAGGCGTGTGGGATTGATTTTTTTGGTGTTAGTAGTATTGATGAAGCGGTTTCCTTAAGGGAAGGTGGCATTGATGAGGAAATTTTGATCTTGGGGTATACGCCACCAAAACACTTCGGACTTCTTGCCCAATACAATATATTACAAACGTTTGTTTCCTTAGAATATGCGAAAAAGCTAGATGCTTTTGCGGCAAAACAAGGCGTTCGCATTCGAGGTCATGTCAAGGTAGATACAGGAATGTCACGTATTGGTATTATATGCCAGGATCATGATTATCGTATTGAGGATGTCAAAGCGGTATATCACTTTGAGCATTTAGATGTGACAGGAATCTTTTCTCATTTCAGTGTCAGTGATTATCTAGATGAAGAGAATAAAAACTTTACGAAACATCAAATAGAATTATTTGATCGAGTATTGGCAGATTTACAAGCAGCAGGTATTGAGCCGGGTACCAAGCATCTTCAAAATAGTTATGGTATCTTGAATTATCCTGATCTTGCGTATGATTATGTCAGACCGGGCTTGCTATGGATGGGTGTGACCAGTGATGATGCTGTTGAAATTTTGACTGAGCCTGATTTTGATCCGATTATGTCATGGAAGGCAAATGTTTCCCTCGTAAAAGAGATCCAACCTGGTGTCAGTGTGAGCTATGGACGACATTATATTGCGAAAACACCTAGAAAAGTTGCGACTGTAGCGATTGGATATGCGGATGGCTTTCCACGTTGTGTATCAAATAAAGGATACCGTGTATTGATTCATGGCGAATATGCGGAAATTATAGGTAATGTATGTATGGATCAGATGATGATCGATGTAACAGGTATCGACAATGTTAAGGAAGGCGATATTGTTACATTGGTAGGAAAAGATCATGATAAGACTGTATGCATTGATGAATTAAGCCGTCTGGCAAATACCATCAATAATGAAACACTGTGTTGGATATCCTCACGTGTTCCGAGAATATACAAATAGCCAGACTCTGGCTATTTTTGGTTTGGGAGGTAGTTTATGAAACAAAAGACTTATGATGCTATTGATATCGCAAAGCTAATATCTGCGTTACTGGTGGTCAGTATTCACACATTTCCATTTGCGGATATCTCAGAAAATGCCAATTTTGTATTGGTATCCATATTAGCAAGACTTGCGGTTCCTTTCTTTTTTATCACAAGTGCTTATTTTTTCTTTCGCAAGATCAATTTGCATAAAACTTGGAAGGATAGCGAAAATTTAGGAGTTTTGAAACATTACTTATATCGATTGTTTAAGATTTATGTGATATGGTCCATCATTTACTTGCCTTATCAGCTGATTTTAATGAAAAGCGGTGGATTCACCTTTGTTAGTGTATTACGCTATATTCGTGATATCTTCTTTACAGGAAGCTATTATCATCTCTGGTTTTTGCCGGCATTGATGTTTGCGGTGAGTGCAATCTATTTCCTTGTTTTGAAGTTCGGCATGAAAAAAACGCTTGGTATTAGCTTTGTGTGTTATCTAATAGGAATGGCTGGTAATCTTTATCCTGATGTGCTATCACAGATTCCGGTGATATCCACCGTATTTAAGGTATACTTGAATGTGTTTGTGACAACAAGAAATGGATTGTTTTTTGGTATGGTCTTTGTGACTTTGGGATGTTGTGCGACAAATTATCATGCAAAGCTAGAAAATAACCAAATTTCCTTGTATTCAGCCATTAGCTTTATCCTATTGGTAATAGAATGTGTACTGTTAAAAATGAATGATCGTATACAAGATCTAAGTAGTATGTATCTAATGTTGGTACCTTGTATTTATTTACTATTCATCCGTTTACTGAAGGTGAAAATGAAACATAAACCGATGTATCATACCTTTCGGATCCTGTCTTTATTGATTTATGTATCACATATCCTATTTGCACAATTGTTTATTTGGTTTACACCGGAAATGAATTCCTTTATGTTTTATGTGTTGACACTAGGTTGTTCCTTCCTGTTATCTTATCTGATTTATCATTTATCAAAGCAATATCCAATACTGAAACAGTTATATTAAGGAGGTTATGCCATGCTACGTATTTCGCAGCTAAGACTTACCATTGAAGAACCATTAGAAAGAATTCCCAATCATATCATACAAAAGTTACATATCAAGGAAGAGGATCTATTATCCTACCATATATGTAAGGAAAGTGTAGATGCCAGAAAAAGCAATCAGATTTATTTTAATTATTGTGTAGATTGTAAGGTGAAAGGGGAGGAACGCATTTTAAAGAAAAAGCTCAAGGATGTTAGTAAAACACCAAATGAGCATTATACCATGCCAATACCAGGTGTGATAGGGATGAAAAAAAGACCAATCGTGGTTGGCTTTGGACCTGCCGGAATGTTTTCTGCGTTATTGCTTGCGCAATTAGGATATCGTCCTATCGTAATTGAGCGTGGTGCAAGAGTTGAACAACGAGTCAAGGATGTAGAAGCTTTTTGGGAACATGGTATTTTAAATTGCGAGAGCAATGTACAATTTGGTGAAGGGGGAGCCGGTACTTTTTCAGATGGTAAATTAACCACTAGAGTAAAAGATCCTAGAGTACATAAAGTATTAGAGGAATTTGTTCGTTTTGGAGCTCCTAAGCAAATTTTGTATCAAGCTTATCCACATATCGGAACGGATTTGTTAAGAGGGATCGTCAAAGCTTTTCGTGAGGAAATTTTAGCATTAGGTGGAGAGTTTCATTTTCATACCTGTGTAAATGATCTGATCATGGAACAAGGACAGATCACAGGTGTTCAAACAAATAATGGAATCTTTGAGAGTGAACATGTCATTTTGGCTATTGGTCATAGTGCAAGAGATACTTATCGTATGTTGAAGAAAAACGGCATCGCCATGAAAGCAAAGGCTTTTGCGATAGGAGCTCGTATTGAACACCCACAAAGCTTAATTGATCATGCGCAATACAAAGCGTTTGCTCAACATCCAAGACTTGGAGCTGCGGAATATCGATTGACTCATCAGGCAACGAATGGTCGTGGGGTCTATACCTTCTGTATGTGTCCTGGAGGCACTGTCGTACCTAGTACTTCATGTGAAGGTGCTATTGTGGTCAATGGAATGAGTGAGCATGCACGAGATAAAGAAAATGCAAATAGTGCAGTGCTTGTTCAAGTGCATACAAGTGATTTTGATGATGATCCGATGAAAGGTATCGCTTATCAAGAAACCATTGAGCGAAAAGCGTATCAAGTAGCTGGTAACACTTATCATGCACCGGCACAGTTGGTAAAAGACTTTTTAAGTCATCAACCAAGTAAAGCATTGAAGAGTGTAAAACCAAGTTATGCATTGGGTGTGACACTTTGTGATCTCCATACGATCTTACCAAATGAAATCACCCAAGCAATGGAAGAGGGACTATTGGGATTTGATCGTAAATTAAAAGGTTTTGCCATGGATGATGCAGTATTGACCGGTGTTGAAACAAGAAGCAGTTCTCCTATTAGATTAGAACGTGATCAACAAGAACATATGTCCTTATCGCTAAAAGGACTGTATCCTTGTGGAGAAGGAGCAGGATATGCAGGTGGAATCGTATCTGCGGCAATCGATGGATTACGTTGTGCAGAAAAAATGATTGCCTATTATCATCTAGAGAAAGATTCTGAATAATCTCAGAATCTTTTCTTTTTCTATGATGAATATGTGATATAATAAAAATGAAAAAGGGAAAGACGGAAAGAAAATGGTGAAGGTATGACTTGGGATATATCTGCGGAAATCGTATCAGCTATCATATTGGGAATCATCTTGATATATGCAACAAAAGGTAGTTTGTTGCCTACAATGAAAAATCAGGCATTTCAATTTTGCCTGAGTTTTACATTTATATCGATGGTGATCAATATCCTATCAACATTTGGTCTGAAACATACGAACTTAGTGCCCTATGTTGTCAATATGATCTTATTAATGCTTTATTATTTAACGACACCCTTGATGGGAATGATGTTTTTTATTTATACATTGGCGAACATTTATGAACATGATAAAGGAAAAGTAAAACGAACGATCCTCATGTGCAGTATTCCAGCATATCTTTATGTGGCTTGTGTATGTTTGAATCCATTCACGCATGGATTGTTTGTATTTACTCAGAATCAAGACTATATACAAGGGCCTTGGCTCGTATCAACCTACATCATTTTCTTTATTTATGTTGCATTGTGTGGTGTTGTTGTATGGATCCATCGCCAAAGCTTAGATAAGACGGTACGATATATTTTAGCGTTTTTTCCCTTGTTGTCATCTATTGTGATCATCTTCCAATATTTTTATCCACATTATATTTTAACCGGAACTGCCGCAACCTGTGCTCTTTTGATCATTTATCTCTATTTGCAGAATAAACAGATGTTTACAGATACCTTGACCGATTTATTGAATCGACAAGAATTCAATAAAATGATGGAAATAAAACTAAAGGATACCAAAGCATTTACGGTATTCGTATTGTCCTTAAAGGATTTTAAGTTTATCAATGATAAATTCGGGCAAAATACTGGAGATGAAATTCTACTTCAAATTTGTAATTATCTAAAACAAGTAATGCCGAAAAATTCTTTATATCGCTATGGTGGGGATGAATTTGCCATACTCATAGATGATGAAAATCAGAAAAATGAGGTATTAGAGCGTATTTCTTTTAGACTTTCCAATCCATGGATGGTACATGATATGGAACTAATGTTGAACTATGTGATCGGTGGAGTATCCTATCCTCAAGTTGCGGATACCAGTGAAGAAATGATCAAAGGATTGGAGTACGCTGTAGCAAAAGCAAAGACAAGTAAGGAGCAACATATTTGCTTTTGTAGTAAACAGATGCTGATAGGGGTACAAAGGAAATATGAGATTTTATCTATTTTGAAATCTGCGCTAGATCATAATAGCTTTCAAGTATATTATCAACCTATTTATGATTTGAAAAAACAGCGATATCGGAAAGCTGAAGCACTCCTTCGATTGTATGATGAAAAATTAGGCTTCATATCACCAGAGGAGTTTATTCCGATTGCGGAAGAGCATGGTTTGATCGTACCTATGACTTATCAGGTTCTGGATCAAGCATGTAAATTTGTTCAAGAGATCAAGAAGCGTGACATAGAGTTTGTGGGTATATCGGTGAATTTCTCCATTGTTATGTTTATGCAAGAAGATCTGGAACAAAAGGTCATGGAGATCATTGAACACAATGATATTGAGATAGATAAAATAAAAATTGAAATTACAGAAAGTATGCTTGCGACCAATTATGGGGCAGTTGTAGGATTTATGAGAAATATGATCGATCGTGGGGTTCAATTTCTATTGGATGATTTTGGTACGGGATATTCCAATATTTCCTATGTTTTGACCATTCCATTTCATACCATCAAAATTGATAAGAGTTTGGTCTGGATGTCTATGCAAAATCCAAAAGCCGCCACTGTCGTTGCAAAAATGTGCGAAGCTTTTTTAAGAATCGGGCAACATGTTTTGGTAGAAGGTATTGAAACTACGGAGCAAATTGCATTTGTTTCTCAATGTGGATGTGATTATCTACAAGGCTTCTATTATGCAAAACCAGTGCCTAAAGAAGAAGCTTTAAGGATCATTCAAGATACGATCATCTTACAAAAAGAGCCATCGATCATATGATGGCTTTTTCTAATTTTTGATGATAATGATGTAATGCTTGTGTCATCAATTGCAAGAAACTAGTTGTATCGCTTGCGAAAAGAAGTTGCTTTTGATAGGTCTTATCACTGATGATAGCAATTAGATCATCATAGATTTGCATCCACGTTTGTATTTGATCCTTTTGAATATCAAGTAAAAATACCAAATGTTGATGTTTTTGATAGATACGAAGGGAGGTATGGGTAGCTTGAGTGGCATAAAAAAGGGGGAATCCTTGGTCAAACATAAGCACATAGTGTTCGGTTGATGGAAGTATATTCGTTGTATTCATGGTAGTATAAGAAGTGAGCCAACGCACCATATGGCTTCTTCTTTTTTTATGTAATTGGTGAGCAATGACATAACGAAGCTTATAGATATCTTTCTCATTACAGACAGGATGCATATGGACATAGGTACGATAAAACATGAGATTTGTATTGCAAATGATCAGATCAGATGTATCTAATGAATGATCATAAGCATACCAAGGAATCCTTTTGATCATTCTTACATCAGGTGTAAAGCTTTTGATTAGAAGGTCTATAAGCTGTTGTTCTTCCCCATAAAGAGATTGATAGACCAATACTACATCTAGGGGTTCTTTAGGTAGGATCGATGCTATCTTACTGGCAAATAGTTTTGTTAATTCATAGATTGCTTTTTGTGTTGAATTCACATCGAGATAGGAAAGAAAGCGTTTGGCAAGAAAATCAGCAAGTGGATAGGTAAAGCTGAGAGGATACACAGTTGCTTGAAAATGAGAGAAAAAGGTTTGATCCCTTTTTGTTTTTTGATACCATAGGAAAAGGGAGTCATATAAGGTAGGACCATCAAATTGTAACTCTGTCTGAAATTGAACCCATGCATCTTGAAATGAGGAATCATCAAAAGAAAGCGATGTTGTCGCATGGTCAATCATATTTGAAAAATAAGCTACTTCTGTTGATTGAGGTTGTAGATGATATACACTTGTAAAAATATGATGGGCAATTGCTTCGTATGTCGTTGTGTTTACGGTCGTTGATAAATAAAATCCCTTTTGGATTCGTTGTATGGCGATGGATAGATAAATACTGAGATAAGATATGGTTGATTCATCTATGATGATGTGATGTTCCTCTAGACATTTGGCTACGTTTTTACAAGTTAGTTGATAATTGTCATGTTCAAGGAAGAAATGAGCATATAACCTTTTTTCATAAAGCTGACAAAGTAACTTCCTTGTATCACTTTCTTCACCGATGAGAGAAAGCATATGTTGTTTTCGTTGAATCGATAAAGCAAACGTACTTACGTATAATTTCAAATAAGTGATATCGGCTTCTAAGGATGGGATACTGATATGAAATGTGCTTTCAAGATCAAAGATATCGATTCCGCTTTTCGTATCACATAGTAGTTCTAAGATATGATCTTGTCTTTTTTCTACACTAAAAGGTTCTTCTTTTTGATGTAAATAAGCTTTATAAGCTGTAGGTTCTACAAAATAACCATGCTCACTGGACAAGATCAATCCTGGATATCGAAGATTCCATTCATAAATGTAATTTCTTAATTGACGTGAGGATATCTGTATATATTCATTTAATTGTTTACCGGATATCCAATGTTCGTTGTGTTTTAATAAATAGTTTAATAGTAGCTCAAGCTTTTCTTCTTTTTTCATATGGCTCTCCTTAAATTATTTCCTCGAGGTCAGGTAATTTTTTCATTGGGAATTTTGATATATTCAGGATAAACTGATGATGTAAAACAAAGGAGGTTTATTATGGATGTAATCAAAGGATTTCCAGAACATTTTTTATGGGGTGGTGCAGTAGCGGCCAATCAATGTGAGGGTGCTTATGATGTTGGAGGAAAGGGATGGTCCATTGCGGATATCGAACCATATCAGCCAAGTCTAGATCGTAAAAAGATATTAGGATTTCAACACACAAGAGAAGATATCGAAAAGGCCCTACAGGATCAAGAGAACTATTATCCTAAACGTCATGGCATTGATTTTTATCATACCTATGATGAAGATTTACAGCTGATGCAAGATATGGGAATGAAATGTTTTCGTACAAGCATCGCATGGTCTCGTATTTTTCCAAGAGGGGATGAAGCATCTCCTAATGAGGAAGGATTGGCGTTTTATGATCGTTTGATCGATCAGATCATAGCGCATGGTATGGAACCTATCATTACCTTATCTCATTATGAGACACCACTTGCCATTACCTTAGAATACGGTGGATGGAAAAACCGCAAAGTCATTGATATGTTTATGAAATATGCACAATGTGTTATGACTCGTTATCAAGATAAGGTAACCTATTGGATACCATTCAATCAAATTAATTTAACTTATTTAGGAAGCTTCATTCCTTTTGCGATGTTGGAGGATGAAGCAACAACACAGGATTGTTGGCAGGCATTGCATCATCAATTTATTGCCAATGCATTATGTGTGAAACTTGCTCGAAGCCTAAATCCTAACATGAAGATCGGTATGATGGTTGCGGATACCATTGCGTATTCTAAAACATGTGATCCAAAGGATATGATGGCAACGGTTAAGAAAAATCAGATGCAATATTTCTTCTGTGATGTCATGTTAAGAGGAAAGTATCCAAGATACAGTTATGCTTATTTTGAAGAACATCAGATCGATCTTTCCTTTGCTTATGGGGATGAAGAAATCCTACAAAGCTATCCATGTGACTTTTTCTCTTTGAGTTATTATTACTCAAAAGTGAATACCGCACAGCATAGCGATCATCCATTTGATGTAGATAAAAATCCTTATTTGAGAGAGTCTGAATGGGGTTGGGAAATTGATCCAATTGGACTTAGAAACACATTGAATCAATATTATGATCGTTATCAAGTACCCATCATGATTGCAGAAAACGGATTAGGTATGGAAGATGTGGTAGAAGCTGATGGATCCATTCATGATGTTGAGCGTATTTCTTATTTAAGACAGCATATTGAACAGATGAAATTAGCTTGTATGGATGGTGTTGAGTTATTTGCATACTGTATGTGGTCTCCCATTGATATCATCAGTTGTTCCACCTCTGAAATCAGTAAACGTTATGGATTTATCTATGTCGATTTAGATGACATGGGAAAGGGAAGTGGCAAACGAATTTGTAAGGATTCCTTTGCATGGTATCAAAATGTCATTGCAAGCAACGGAGAACAACTGGATTAAGGAAAGAGGCTGCTTGTCAAGCAGCCTTTACTCATGTTTACTTTTGCTCATTAGTTGCATGATACGGGTAATGAATTCTTTAAAGTCTTTTGCCTGTATTAGCTCTTTTACATGTACAGGTTCGCTTAAAATATCGATCAATTCATCAAAAACTTCGGAAAAGGTTTTTCTTGAATCCTCATTGACACCAATCAAGGCAATGATATGCACCTCATGATTTCCCCATTTCATTGGTTTTTCACTAATCGCAATGGAAATAAAACTTGCATTGGCGCTTTTCGAGAGTGAATGAGGAACTGCGACATCATCAAAAGCTGTGGATGACATCTTTTCTCTTGCCATGACATCCTCATACAAGGAATCTTGTGCAAGATTCAAAGCAACGACATCTTTTGTCAATACGTGAATGGCATCTTCCTTATCCTGAAAGGAAGGGTTTTTATAAAATAAACGTTCATCAAAGAAATTCATCAAATATGCTTTTAATGCTTTTCCTCGCTTTTGCTGAGCAATCGAATCAATGGCATTTCGAATATTCTTATGATCCTTCTCCGTAAGGAAAGGATGGATTGTTACATAGGTGTTAGGAAATGGCATATCGATCGTTGAGATGATCAAATCGGCATGAAGCATGGAAGGATGATAATTGTTGATAGAAATCGCATATTTCATATTGATCTTATCATCAAACTGGCGAATGATCTTATCCATGACGTTTTTATGGATGGAATAATAGTCCGCATAAATAAAGGCACAAGTCACTTTAGTTTTGCTTTGAACATTATTCTCAAAATAAGAACCGATGTGAAATGCGATAAAGGTGATTTCATCTTCTGTCAATGTAACATCGTAATCACGCTTAAACTCCTGTGCGATAAATACAGCGATATCATAGATCAAAGGATACGTGGTCTTGATTTTCGCCGTTAATGGATTTTTGGCGTAATAATCATTTTTTACACGATTGAACATGTTTTTCACATGAATGGTAAATTTCGTAATAAACTCTTCATCAAAAGGATCCAGGTAATAACATATCTCAACATTATGTATGACCTTATGCGCAATGTCGATGTATTTCTGTTCAATATATTCATTGATATTGTCTGCAGTGATAAAGGAATAATCAATCATTGTTGTATGATTGCTGATGACAAGGATCAAATTATATAATTCACTGTCTGTGATCTTTACTTGATAGGTCTCCTCAATAAATTCTTTGATTTGTTCAGCAACACGATATTGTAACGTGTTTTTTACTTTTTCTATATTCGCATCTTCTTCCAATACGCAATGGTTCCGTATACGATCGATCATGATGATCAAATGAAGAGCTGTGTTATTTAAGGTATAATCATTGGCAAAGATATCATTTCTTGCGAATATTTCACGTATGGTGGTACGAAAATCCCAAAAATGATAATGAAAGGTCAACAGTCTTACTTCATCCTTTAAAACGAAATTATCATAGGAATCAGAAGAGATGAGATGGCTCATTAAAGAACGTTTTCTTTTTTCACCACCAATCATCTGTATTTTATCTTTATCACGTTTTAAGCTCAGATGATATTCCTTTAACGTATTACGAACCATCTTTAAATCATTTTCAATGGTAGCTTCACTAACATAGAGTTCCTCTGCGATGTCAAAAATGCTGTAACCGTCTTTTTCACTGACGAGCTTTTGGATGATGTAATTCTGTCTGGTAACCGGTGTGTTTTCATCTGTATCCTGTGTTTGGACACGATAGGTCTGATATAGTTCCATGTCGATCCGATACCCTCTATTACTGGATTGAATCATGGTTTGTCCAACACTTTCATTAATGTTGTTAATATACTTTCTAATTTGTCTGGTAGAAACAGATAGATAATCAGAAAGTATTTTAGATGGTATCCAGCGATCCCCTTCTGATACCATGTAATCAAGCAATCTGCTGGTTTTTGTTGCCTTCATTGGATACTTCCTCTCTTTCCTGCATTGTATAACGACACATTTCCCCTATCATATCTGAGCATATTATAGCAAAATAGATTTTTGTGCTCCAATGGAAATTGTTCCCATCAGGTGGAACTTTTTATATTTGTTAGCCTTTTATTTCCGAGTTAAACTGAGAGTGTAATCAGGAAACGAAAGGAGGACAGTTCATAAGATGATAAAAAAGAGATACATCCCACCGTATTTGCCCATACATGTTAAAGATATATCTCATGAATATTTTATCATCAATCCTAAATTATTTCACTAAAAATATCGTAAAGGAGAAAAAAAGATATGAAAAACATTTTATTGGTATGTGGAACTGGAGCCAGCAGCGGTTTCATGGCAAAAAACATTCGAAATGCCGCAAAAGCACGTGGTCTTGAGATCAGCGTAAAAGCCAGAAGTGATTCAGAAGTAGAAGAGTATATCGAAGAGATCGATTTATTGATGGTAGGACCTCACTTGAAATATATGTTAGGTGACCTAGAAGAAATCGCTGATCCTTATGATGTACCAGTTAGAATTATCGAAGAATCAGCTTATGGAGCTTTGGATGGAGAAGCAGTACTTGATGCAATTGTAAAAGAATTAGATTTATAATTTGAATTAAAGGAGAAAACTATGAAAAAATTTATGGATTGGATGACGAATGTATTCGCTCCAAAGATGAACAAAATTGCTCGTAATCCTTGGATTGCGGCAGTTCAGGAATCTATTTTGGCGGCTATGCCGGTCATTTTGATTGGTTCCTTTGCAACCGTATTTAACATTTTAAGAGATTTTATTCCACAGATACCGGATATTTCAATGATCAGTAATTTTTCATTTGGGTTATTGGCATTGTTCTTAGCATACTTGATTCCGGCTACCATCATGGAAAAGAAGAAACACAGAAAGACAGCAAAACAAGCAGGTATGGCCGGTTTGGCATTCTTCTTAATGATCGTCTATCCTACCTTTGATGATGTCGGTAATATCAATATCGTATTTTCAAATCTTGGTACAGGTGGTATGATTGCTTCTTTAATTGCAGGTTTATTTGTAGGTGCAGTTATGAATCAATTTGCTAAGCATTCTTTCTTTGGTGAGGACAGTGCATTACCTGATTTTATCACGGTTTGGTTTGATACCTTGATTCCGATCACCCTCATTTTGATCATCGGATGGATCTTTACCTTTGTATTAGAAATCAGTATCTTTAATGTCATTTATGAAATCTTTAAACCGTTTATTTCAATCGGACAATCCTTCTGGGGATTTGTTATCTTGAATTTTATCGGTTATACCTTCTTGTATACCTTTGGTATTTCAACATGGGTCATTTATCCGATTACTTCCGCAATCTGTTTACAGGGTATCGGAGATAATATGGCATTGGTTGCGGCAGGAAAAGCGCCTATTTATATCCATACCGGTGAAGCAGTCAATCTATTTGCATTGGGTGGTGGAGGAACAACCTTGGCATTGGCATTTATGTTGTTATTTATCGCAAAATCCAAGAAGTTAAAGGTCATTGGAAAATCTACCATCGTTCCATCTATCTGTAATATCAATGAACCATTGGTATTTGGAGCACCGATCGCATTTAACCCTATTTTAATGGTACCTATGTGGATCGTCGGATTAGTAACACCTATCATTACATATCTTGCATTAAGTTCAGGTATCGTTCCGATTCCATCAGAGCCATTTAACTTCTGGTATCTTCCAAGTCCGATCGTTGGATACATGGTAACGAAGTCTATCGCAGGTCTGTTATTGGTATTGGTAAATTTCGCAGTTTCCTGGGTCGTATATTACCCATTCTTCAAGGTATATGATAAACAAGTATGTGAAGAGGAAATGGCAGAGGAAGAAAAGAAAGCAAGATTAGCAGCTAAAAAAGCAACAAGAAAAGAACCTATAGAAGAATAAGGGGGATAACATATGAAAAAGGCTACACCAGAAGAATTAAATAACGCAGCAATGCAAATGATCTTATTTGCAGGAAACAGTAGAAATATGGTAAATGAGGCATTGCGTGATACAGAACAAAACGTTGATCGATCTTGTGTGGATGAAAAAATGAAATGCGCAAAAGAAGAAATCACGAAAGCACACAAAATTCAGACAGATATGATTCAAAGTACCATCGAAGACGATGAACTGGAAACAACGCTTCTTTTTACCCATGCACAAGATACGTTGATGACAATTTATTCAGAATTGAATATGGCAACACATATGATCAAAATGTATCGTATGTTGGAAGATAAGGTGACATCATGCTAGATATGAAACAGGGTTTCCCTAAGGATTTCCTTTGGGGTGGTGCCATTGCGGCAAATCAGGCAGAAGGCGCATGGGATGTGGATGGAAAAGGTCCATCCATTGCAGATATTGAAATTTTACCTGAAGTTTATAGTAGAAAAACCGTTGTAGGCTTTCAACATAGTAAGGAAGATATCGAAAAAGCATTAGCGGATCAAGAAGGCTATTATCCTAGAAGAAGTGCAATAGACTTCTATCATACTTATAAAGAAGATCTGGCTTTGATGAAAGAAATGGGATTTCGTTGTTTAAGAACTTCCTTTAACTGGGCGAGAATTTATCCAAATGGTGATGAGGAAACGCCAAATGAAGCCGGTTTGAAATTTTATGATGATTTGATTGATGAAATGTTAAAAGATGGCATCGAACCGATCATGACGATATCTCATTATGAAATGCCAATCGGATTGGTAATGAAACAAGGCTTTTTGAATCCTGATAGTATCGATCATTTTGTGAAACTTTGTAAAACGTTGTTTGAGCGTTATAAAGACAAAGTAACCTACTGGATATTGATCAATCAGATCAATTCATTGGGTGGTTGGGGTGAATTTTCATCCTTAGGCTTATTAGAAGGTTATGATCAACAGGATGTGTATCAAGCAACCCATCATCAATTTGTGGCATGCGCAAAAGCAACGAAAATCGCACATGAAATCAATCCATCTATGAAGATCGGTATGATGTTAGGAGATGATACACGATATCCTGCAACGTGCAAACCAGAGGATGTGTTTGCGACTACGCAGCTGAATCAAATGTGTCAATACTTTTACTCTGATGTGTTATGTAGAGGAGAATATCCGGGCTATGCCATTCGCTATTTCCATGAACATGATATTCATTTAAATGTGACAGAAGAAGAATTGGCTTTATTAAAAACGTATACCGCAGATTTCTTATCTTTCTCCTACTACTCTACAAAAATTGTAAATGCTGATGATCCAAGTGATACGGATAATCCATATCTTGAAAAGTCAATCTGGGGTTGGGCGGTAGATGCCTTAGGATTCAGAAACTCTTTCAACCAATACTGGGATCGTTATCATATGCCAATGTTCATTGCGGAAAACGGACTTGGCGCTTTGGATGAAGTGGTAGATGGTGCCATCCATGATGATTATCGTATTGCATATTTGAAAAGCCATATCGAGGCAATGAAAGAAGCTATAAAAGATGGCGTAGAAGTGTTTGGTTATGCTTCTTGGGGTCCTATCGATATCATCAGTTGTTCTCAAGGTGAAATGAGCAAACGCTATGGATATATTTATGTAGATTTAGATGATCGAGGAAAAGGAACTGGGAAACGTTTGAAAAAAGATTCCTTTTACTGGTATCAAAATGTAATTCAAACAAATGGTGAAGAAATTTAAAGGAAAAGGGAAAATATGAAAAAAATAAGAAAAGTGCTATTGGCATCTGCTGTTGCCTTATGTTTATTCGCATGCTCCAGTAAAGAAGAGAAGAAACCAGAATCTGAGGGCATTACTTTATATTTTGTACGACATGGAAAAACAATGTTCAATAATACCGATCAGGTACAAGGATGGTCTGATACACCTCTCATTGAAAAAGGTGAAAAGCAAGCTGATGCTACAGGGGTAGGTATGAAAGATATCACATTTACCACGGCTTATACTTCTGATCTTGGAAGAGCTAGAGCTACAGCAAAACGTATCTTAGCGAAAAATGATCATGAAATTCCTGATTTGATCGAACTTGTAGGTCTTCGTGAATGGGGATATGGAGGATATGAAGGAAAACTAAATCATGAAATGTGGGATCCTATCTTCGAAGCACATGGATTGAAATTTGATGATGAATGGAGTCAATATGCTGAGTTGACAACGATGATGAGTGATGAGGATATCGCCAATGCTATCGCAGAAAATGATCCTACACATACTGCCGAAACCTATGCGGAAATTACCAAACGCTCACAGGAAGCAATCGATCAAATTATCAAAGAAACAGAAGAAAAAGGTGGCGGTAATGCTTTGATCATCTCCAGTGGAAGTGAAATTCCTACCATTTTGGAATTAATTGTACCTGGGCAGTACAAAGGTGAGGATATTTCAAATTGCTCTGTTACGATCGTAGAATATAAGGATGGAGCATATACATTATCCGTCATCGGTGACACTAGTTATACAGAAAAAGGAACACAAGCATAACAAAAAAAGGGCAAATCGTTTGATACGTTTTGTCCTTTTCCTAAATCAAAACATACAAGGAGGAAAGTTTATATGAGAAAAGTATTGGATGGATTCCCAAAGGATTTTATGTGGGGTGGTGCGACGGCCGCAAATCAATGTGAAGGAGCTTATTTAGAAGGTGGAAAGGGATTATGTGTAGCGGATATCTTAAAAGTACAAGATGAAGGAGATCCAAAGAAAAAATCAAATAAAGAAACGACCATGGCAGATATCAACTTTGCATTACAAGATCAAGAAGGGTATTATCCTAAACGCTATGGAATTGATTTTTACCATACCTATAAAGAAGATCTTAAGTTGTTGGCACAAACCGGTATGAATAGTTTTCGTATTTCTATCAACTGGGCAAGGATCTATCCAAATGGTGATGATGAGTCACCTAATGAAGCGGGATTACAGTTTTATGATGATTTAATTGATGAAATACGAAAAAACGGAATGGAACCTTTGGTTACATTATCACACTATGAGATGCCGCTTCATCTGGCATGCAAATATCTTGGCTGGTATAACAGAAAAACGATTGATTTCTTTGTGAAATATTGTGAAACAGTGATGCGAAGATATAAAGATAAGGTTACTTATTGGATCGTAGTCAATCAAATCAATTTGATTCATCACGAATCTTTCAACCATTTGGGCATACCGGCAGATCAAGTAGAAAATTTATGGGAAGCAAAATACCAAGGGATTCATCATGAATGTACTGCAAGTGCGTTGGTAACCAAATTAGGTCATGAAATCAATCCTGATTTTCAAATCGGTATGATGGTATATGATGGGTTAAGTGAACCCGCAAGTTGTAAGCCAAAGGATGTATCCGCAAATCGTAAACGTAATCAAATGGAATACTTTTTCAGTGATTTATTACTGCGTGGGGAATATCCGGGTTATGCACTTCGTTTCTTTAAGGATCATGATATCCATCTGGATATACGTGAAGAGGATGAAATGGTATTAAAAGAACATACCGCCGATTTCTTCTCTTTATCTTATTATTATTCTTGCATTTGTAGTGCTGAAAGCTATGCGCAAATAGGTGTTAATGAGGATGGCGCAATCGCAAACCCTTATTTGAAAAGCAATGATTGGGGTTGGGCAATTGATCCTGAAGGGTTAAGAACGGTATTGAATTATTATTATGATCGCTATCAAAAGCCTATCATCATCGCAGAAAACGGCTATGGTTGTCAGGATGAAATCAGCGAGGATGGTGGTATCCACGATGATTATCGTATCGATTACCTAAGACAGCATATATCTGCAGTGAAAGAAGCCATCAAAGATGGGGTAGAGGTGATCGGATATTATCCTTGGGGACCAATTGATATCATATCTTGTTCCTCCAGTGAAATGCGCAAGCGCTATGGTTTTATCTATGTAGATCAAGATGATTATGGGAACGGAAGTAAACGACGTATCAAAAAGGATTCTTTTGCTTGGTATCAAAACGTCATTGCCAGCAATGGAGAGGAGTTATGATGTGATGATCAAGAAAAGGATCACTTCATGAAACAAATAAAAATGATATTCAGCGATTTGGATGGTACCTTGGTCAAGGAAGACAATACGATATCCGATAGAACCTTATATGTATTGGACACATTGAAAAAACAAGGCATACGATTTCTACCTGTTACCGGTAGAAGTTATGCAGATATGCGTACCTGTTTTCCCCAAGACCTACACTTTGCGTCAATCGTATTAAATGGGGCTTTGTTTCTAGGAGAACAGCAAAACGTCATAAAACAAGATAGCTTTCTTTATCATTCACTCATAAAACTTCTCGATCAGATTGCTGATTTTGGATTACCGGCAATCTTATATGGACAAAAAGAAAGCTATCTTCTTGGTGATCATAAGATGATACAACGCTGTGTAGAAACCTTTTTTCACAGTACAGAGATATTGTATACAAAAGGTCTAAGACAACTGGGTGATGCAAGTAAACTTGATCAAGATATTTTAAAGGTTGAGGTGGTTACTATCGATCTTACTCAAAGAAACGCTTGTATGAAACAGTTGAAAAAAAGAAAAGATTGTCTTGTTACTAGCTCGCTTCCTTTCAATATAGAAATTACACCACTTCATGTACATAAGGCACATATGGTTCATCAGGTGCTTGATTATTATCATATCCAACCTGAACATGCTTTGATTTTTGGCGATAGTGATAATGACTTACAAATGTTTGAACAATTTCCCAATTGTATAGCGGTAGAAAATGCTAGTGAAGCAATTAAGAAAAAAGCGAAAACGATCATTTCCTCTTGTGAAGATGATGGTGTGGCATCCTATTTAGAAGAATTCATAGTAAAAGGATAAATTAACAGCAAAGAAGTATCAGAAGCATGGTTTTTATATTTTATCGGACTTTTTTCTATCGATCTTGCATAAGGTTAGTGTGTGAGAGGTGAAGCCATGAGTAAACGATGCAAGATGGTCATCATGATGATAATAAGCGCAATAGGGATTGCGATACTGGCTCTAGTGATCAAGCTATTGTTTTTTTCAGGAATGTTTGTGCCACTTTTGAAGGTGAAAGGAGATGATCCTTTAAAGCTGGAAGTGAATGAGCAATATGAAGATCCCGGAGTGATTGCAAGCTTCCATTTTCAAGATTACAGTGATGAAATTCAAGTAGAAAATCATGTCGATATCAAGAAAAAAGGAACTTATACCATCGTATATAAAAGTAAGAAATATAACAAAGAAGTGACACGAAAAGTAGAGGTCGTAGATACCAAAGCACCCGAAATACGATTGGAAGGAAACAAATCACTACGAGTGTTTGAGAATGGTACGTATCAAGAACCCGGATTTACGGCAATTGATCAATGTGATGGAAATATCACAAAAAAAGTCAAGGTAGAACATAACATCAATATGAAAAAACTGGGAACTTATCATGTCACATACAGTGTCAGTGATGCAAGCGGGAATCAAACAAAAGTACAACGAGAGGTAGAAGTTTTAAGTGATCCAAGCAATACCAAATTATTTTATGATTATGATGAGTATGATAATACAGCAGAAGAATGGTGGTTTAATAAAAGCAAAGATCATGCTCGTACAACCGGCGCAAAGCCTCAAGAGTTGTTAGATCAATATGATGCATATTTTCAAGGACCGGATGAAAAAGTGATTTATCTGACCTTTGATGAAGGAGGAAATGACATCACGTATATCAAACAAATCGCTGATGTATTAAATGAGAATGATGTCCAAGGAACCTTTTTCTTAACTCGAAATTATATCAAAGACGAAGCAGACTTTATGAATGAGTTGGTCAAGAAAGGACATGTCATCGGAAATCATAGTTGGCACCATTATGATATGCCGACGCTTGCGAACGCTTTAAGTGTGGATAAATTTGTTGCGGAAATCACGGAAACGGAAAAAACTTATATGGAAGTTACGGGAGAACCGATGAAAAAGGTGTTTCGTTTTCCCAAAGGTGGGGGCAGTGAGCGAGCAATGAAAATGGTGAAGGATCTGGGCTATTCCACTTATTTCTGGAGTCATGCCTATTATGATTATGCAAGTGATGTAAGCGGTGAAGAGGCGTTAAAGACGATGATGGATCATTATCATAATGGCGCAATTTATCTTTTGCATCCTAGTAATAAAGGAAACTATGAGGCAATGGATACGTTTATCAAAAATATGAAGGATCTGGGTTATCGCTTTGATACGGTGGATCATATTCCACAAAACAAAGAAACATAGTATAATAGAGCACAGGGATGTGATAACAGATGAAAAAACGCTGGCTATATGCAATCCTGTGCCTTTTTTGGATGTTTATCATCTTCGGTATGTCAAATGCACAGGGAGAAGAAAGCAAAGGGATGAGCGATGCTATTGTTTTATTGATGTCTAAATATTTGCCCTTCGTGGAATACAATGATACTTGGACCTTTCTAGTGAGAAAAGCGGCGCATTTCAGTGAATATGCAATCTTAGGTATCTTGTGCTATATGTTGTTAACGACTTATCGTGAAATTCAAGGAAAGGAACTGTTACTTTTGATATTAGGTGTCTTTCTATATGCATGTACAGATGAATTTCATCAGCTATTCATGGATGGTAGGGCCGGACAGTTTAAAGATGTGCTCATTGATACGGCGGGTGGTAGCACAGGTATTTTGTTATGGCATGTCATACGATATGGATTTCGGCAACATACATAATGTACTGGAAATGGTGCACTATTGACATCAAAGAAAGAATGAGCTAAAGTAAATACACATATGTCATAATTTGACTATGGTAAAAAAAGTGAGGTAATGTACGTGAAAAAATGGATGATGGCAGCGATGGCATGCACACTACTTTTGAGTGGCTGTGGTTCCAAAGAAAAGGAACGTGAGATATCTAAGAATACAGGGAAAGAATATTTCAAAGTAGGAATGACCTGTGATCTAGCGCCATTTGCGACTGAGAAGAAAACACAAAGTGATACCAGCGTAACAATAGGTGAAAGCTATTGTGATGGATATGATGTAAAAATCGCAAGAAAGCTTGCAGAACATATGAATATGGAAATCCAAGTAAAGAAAATCGCAGCCGATGCGATGCAAGAAGCTTTGGATGAAGGTGAAATAGATGCGGTGATTTCAGGATTATATCCTGATGAAAAACAAAACATGGATGTCACAAAAGCATATCAAAGCTCTGATGTTGTTTTATTGGTAAGAAAAGATGATAAGAAAGCAAAATCAAAGGATCTTGCGGATTTCAAAGGTAGTAGTGTTGCGGCTCTTCAAAACACAAGTTTGGATGCGATGATCGATGAAATCAAGGATGTAAAACATGAGAAAGCCATGGCAAGTTATGAAGAATTGATCAAGGCGTTAAAAGATAAAAAAATCGATGCGATGATCGCACCTAGCATCTTAGCAGAGAACATGGTCGATGGGGATATTACCATGGTCAAATTTGATGAGAAAAAAGGCTTTCATAAACAAGCTGAAGCTGTTATCGGTATGAAAAAGGGTAGTAAAGAAGATGAATTATTCCTTAACGTACAAAAAGCATTGGATGCTATTTCTCAAGAGGAAAGAGATGAAATGTTAAAGGCATCAAAATAAAAATACATAGGCAATCCATAGGGGTTGCCTTTTCCATGTGGAAGTGAGGGATAAAATGGATTCAACAAAAATTTGTAAAGAGTTATTTGAGGCAAGCATACAAGCCGGTGTAGTTGCATTGGCCATGCAAAAAGGAATCACCAATGAAGGAAAAAAAGTAGAACGATTAGCTCATGAAGATGCGCATCATCTAGCTATGCGACAGGCAAAAACAAAAGTTGATGTGATGGTACAGGATATGCTATTAACGGCATTGAGAGGATATCGTGATGTCCTTACTTTGGATGTTGAGGAAGAAAGTCAGCAAGTAACATTGTTTTCTAATGCAAAAGCAGAATATTCGCTTATCATAGATCCTATTGATGGAACCATGGATTATCTGAATCAAAAGGATACCTATTCCATCTGTTGTGCTGTTATCTTTGAAAACGATATTGAGGCTTGTGTGGTGTACTTTCCAGCACGTGATATATTATATTGCTATGAGCCTAAAGGAAAAGCACGCTATTTCAAGCAAGCACATCTTTGTCTTTGGGAGGATGGAGAAACGATTCCACGATATCATGGTAAACCTGATCTTGTTTATAAAAATGATCGAGTAGATCAAACAATGATAGCACGATTTGAGAAAGCCGGATATCGTGTTTTTGATGATCGTACTTGTAATTGTCCGGAAGCGTTAATTCATTGTATCAAGGAAGAGGCATTGTGCTATTTATGTGATACACGAAACCTCAGAGATATCTTGATGGGTGCCATTTTAAGTAAATGTGAACATGGTGCTTTGCTGGATGAACATGGGGAAACGATTGCTTGGCCGTTGAAAGGGAGGCTTCCATTTGGCATTTTTACACGGTTTCCGGAAGAAATTTCAAAAATTTTAAAATAATTTAGGATTTTTGCCTCCTTTTACGTATAGAGATATATAAGGAGGGTTTTTATATGAAAACATTTATGGAACTAGAAACAAGAATTGACAGAAAGAAAACGATTCGTATGATGAAGAAGGAAATGGAACAGTTGTACTACTTTGGAAACAGCTTTGTAGACCACACGCAAAAGCTGAATGTAGAAGAGAGTGATGCTAGCTATTTATCCTATCAGCCAACATTCAAAGAAACCAAAGAGAACGAGCAATTCATGGTACAAACTCAGGCTTTGACACAAGAACTGTTACAAGGAATTCATAGACTTCCTCAAAAGGAACGTATTCTTATGGAAGAACTTTATTTGTTACATAACGAAAAGGAAGAGGTGTGTAAAAAATTAAAGATCACCAGTTGTACGCTTCGTAGAAGAAGTCAGAATGCGCTGTATCATTTGGCGATTTTATTGCATAAAACAATTATGCTAGAGGAATAGGCTTATTGTTTCCCATCGTAGCTTATGCTATAATTGTATGGTGCTTGGAGGTGCGTTATGAAAGTATTATTGTATTTTGAAGGTGAAAAGGTCATTAGTAAGTCAGGTATCGGACGTGCGATGAAGCATCAGATGGCAGCATTAACCTCTCAAGGAATTGAATATACGCTTGATCCAGATGATGATTATGATATTTTACATATCAACACGATCGGACCGAATAGTTCTCCTATGATCCGCAAGGCTCGCCATTTGAATCGAAAAATTGTTTATCATGCACATAGTACAGAAGAGGATTTCAGAAACTCTTTTATGCTGAGCAATCAGATAGCTCCATTGTTTAAAAAGCGTTTAGTACATCTATATAGTAAGGCCGATCACATCATAACGCCTACTCCATACTCTAAAAAACTGATTGAAAGTTATGGAATTGATTTACCTATTCATGCTATTAGTAATGGAATCGATTTGGAAAAATTCAACTACAATGAAGATAAAATCAAAGCATTTCACGAATATTTCAATATAAAAGACGAGAAAGTCATTATATGTGTTGGCTTATTCTTTGTCCGAAAGGGCATTTTAGATTTTATTGAGGTCGCAAAACGACTTCCTGAATATAAATTCATTTGGTTTGGACATGTTCCACTTTATTCAATTCCCAAACAGATACGTGACATTGTCACTAAGGATCATCCAGATAACGTGATCTTTCCGGGGTATGTCAGTGGACCTGTCATAGAGGGTGCATATTGTGGTGCGGATGCATTCTTTTTCCCTAGCATGGAAGAAACAGAGGGAATCGTTGTATTGGAAGCGTTGGCTTCTTATCAGCAAGTGATATTGAGAGATATCCCTGTATTTGATCCTTGGATGAAAGATAAAGTCAATTGTTATAAAGGTCATGATGTAGATTCCTTTACCAAGCTGGTAGATGATGTTGTTTGCAAACGCTTGCCTGATGTAAGTGCTGAAGGTAGGAAAACGGCAATGGAAAGAAGTATTCCAGAGGTAGGAAAGCAATTGCGACAAGTGTATGAAGCGGTATTAAAAGATTAAACAACCTTCGGGTTGTTTTATGTTACAACTTTGTAACGTGGGGTTTTCATTCACATCTTTGATTTTATGGTATAATGAAGAAGAGATGTGGGATATGCTTGACATATCTCATGTGGGAATTGGGTATCCTAATTACGGTAACGAAGAAGTAAAGGGAGTCTAGTCATGAAAAATTCAATGAAAAGCTATGCTTTGAATTTTCTGGTTATCATAGGGTTGACGATCGTGGCACTATGGTTTGCCCTGAAGGACAATTATCAGGAAGTTATGGCATTGATCACCAGCTTACGATGGTATTGGTTACTTATCATTTTATGTTGGGGATTTCTATATTCTTGCGTGGTAGGAAAAATATTATCGATATTCGCAAGAAAAAACAAAAAAGATTACACGGTCCTGCAAGGTATCCAAAACGGACTTGTGGGAAGCTTTTTTAGTGGCATTACACCTAGCTCTACCGGAGGTCAATTTGCACAAGCATATATCTTTAAAAAACAAGGTATCAAAATCAGCGATGGCGCTAGTATTTTATGGGCAGATTTCATCGTGTATCAGACTACGATGATGGGATATGTCACATTATTATTTTTACTGCGATATACACATTATATGTCTATGATCGGCGGACCTTTATTATTGTTGATCTTAATTGGTTATATCATCAATTTATGTGTGATAGGGGTTCTTTGGACCATGGCATTATTTCCAAAAATGTATGTTAAGCTAAGTAATTTATGTGTAAAAATTCTAGCAAAAATTCATATTGTAAAGAATAAAGAAAAAACACTGGCATCATGGTCTGCACAAGTAACCTCTTTTACAGATGAAATAAAAAAATTAAAAAATGAGAAAAAAATGATCGTGCAAACAGTTTTATGGAATATCGTTCGTATGACCATTCAATTCATGTTGCCTTGGTTTATTGCCAATGCACTTGGCTATGAACTAGGGTTGGATCGTTTTGTGGATTGTTTGGCATTATCAAGTTTTGTATTGATGGCAAATGCATTTATTCCAATTCCAGGTGCAAGTGGAGGAACGGAATATGTATTTACGCAACTTTACGGTTATTTGATCGTGGAATCTGCGATCACCAGTGGTGTCATGATCCTTTGGCGTTTTTCAACCTATCATATGGTCATGATGATCGGAGCTGTGATCTTTGTTTATTTAAAACAGAAATATAACAAGGATGATTATGAGGGAAAAAAGTCATAAGGGAAGGATAGAAAGGAGCACATTCATGAGAATAGGATTGTTTACCGATACGTATACACCGGATATCAATGGGGTCGTAAGTAGCATTGTTACCCTTCAAAAGGAACTCGAAAAGAATGGACATGAGGTATTTGTCATTACAAATCATAAGGCAATGACGATGAAACGTGAGGGCAATGTATTGCGTCTTCCCGGCCTTGAATTGAAATGGTTGTATGGCTATAAGTTATCCACTCCATTTCATTACGCAGCTCGTGATGAAGTGAAGAAAATGAACCTTGATGTGATACATGTGCATACAGAGTTTGGGGTAGGTTTTTTTGCTCGAATCGTAGCGAAAAATTTGAATATTCCTGTTGTATCGACCTATCATACCATGTATGAAGATTATACACATTATATCAATCTATTTGGTTTAGAAGAAGTAGATAAGATGTCTAAAAAGATCATATCCACTTTTAGTCGTTCCATATCAGATAATGTGCAAGCAGTGATATCTCCTAGCGAGAAAACAAAAGAAACCCTATTTAAATATGGGGTGAAAACACCAATCTATGTGATCCCTACCGGATTAGATTTTTCTATGTTCAATACCGATGGAGTAAGCCAAGATACGATACAAAACATTCGTAATACTTATGGAATACGACCAGAAGATAAATTGATCGTGTATATCGGACGACTTGCGGAAGAAAAAAGTGTGGATATACCGATTGAAGGTTTTCGCTATGTAGATGATCCTACCATCAAATTTCTTATTGTTGGGGATGGACCTCAAATTGATGATTACAAAAAGTTAGTAAAAACGTATCATTTAGAACAGCAGGTATTGTTTGCTGGGAAAAAGCTGAGAGAAGAGGTTCCGGCTTATTATGCGTGCGCTGATTGTTTTGTGTCTGCTTCTTTAAGTGAAACACAAGGTATGACATTTATAGAGGCACTTGCTTGTGGATTACCGGTATTTGCAAGACCGGATGAAGTATTAGAAGAACTGGTCATAGAAAATGTCAGTGGTTATTTGTTTGATACGCCAAAGCAATTTGCGGAAAAGCTCATACATTATTTTTCCATGGAGAAAGAGGCAATTCTTCAAATGAAACAACAAGCTAAGCAATATGTAGAGAAATATGATTCCCGAGTATTCTATACGAAGGTATTGAGTGTATATTATCAAGCGATTGATGATTATCAACATGCTTATGAAGTCATCAAAATCAAAAATCTAGATGACTATGTACGTATTTATGTAGAAAATGATAGTGAAGATCAGCCTTTGAAGATCTTAATTACAGTGGAGGATTATTTCCTTTATAAAATCAGAATCGGTACCATGCTTGATCGATACATTGTAGAAGAATTCCAACATCAAGAAATTAAGTTAGAGGCTTATCGAGGAGCGATTAGAAAATTAAAGATTCGAGATTATACTCGAAAAGAAATGAAACTATATTTTAATCGCCTTCCCGGTTTATCTGCGGATGATGTAGAGGAACTCTTGCGTGAACTAGAAGAAAAAGGTTATATCAATGATCAACTGTACTTGCAAGAAAAAATCGATAAGATGCAATACTCCCTCATGGGAAAAGGGAATATGCGCAGAAATTTAATGAGCAAAGGAATTTCAAAAGAAGATATTGATCAAGCACTAAATGCTTTGGATGAAGAAGGAGAACGTCAAAGAGCAAGTCAAATGGCAGAAAAGCTAATGACAAGTATCAAGGACAAATCCAAAAAAATGAAAAAGCAAACCATTGTGAAAAAGCTGATCAATCTCGGATATGATAGTGATGTTGCACTATCCGCTAGTGAAACCTTGAATTTTGAAGATGAGGATGATCATAATGCATTGGTAAAAACAATCGCTAAGGCAAATCGTAATTATTCCAGAAAATACCATGGACAGGATCTGCGTAATAAAGTTATGATTTATTGTATGGGGAAAGGTTTTTTAAGGGAAGATGTAGCAAAACAACTGGATGAAATGGAGTGGAATGATGAAAATTCAGGAATTAACTGATGGTTATAAAGGTAGTATTACTGTGCTGTTGACCAATATGAATCGTGGCTTAACAGCCAAAGGTGCTCCCTATCTTTCTTTTACGTTTCAAGATAAAAGCGGAACGATGGAAGCAAAATACTGGAATGTAAAGGAAGAAGAATTAGAGGCTTATCACAATGGAATGCTTGTTGAGGCACATGGTGATGTATTATGTCATAAAAAAATGCTTCAGTTTCGTGTATCAAAAATGGAACCATTGGATATGGAACAAGAAGATATTTATGAGTATGTAAAAAGTAGCGCATTAAGCAAAGAGGAACTACAATCAGCGATTTATGCAAAAATCGATGAAATTCAGAATGAGAAGATTCATTTATTGATCAGTGAAATCATGAAGGAAAATGAAAAAGATTTTTTCGAATATCCTGCCGCAACAAAGAATCATCATGATTTTGTCGGAGGATTGGCAACACATGTATTAGGCATGTTGCAATTAGCACATGATATTTGTGTTCAATATCCTATGTTAAATGAAGACTTACTGATTGGCGGTGTCATTTTACATGATATCGGAAAGCTAACAGAACTTAGCAAAGCGGTAATCAGTGAATATACGACGCAAGGGAAATTGTTGGGACATATTTCGATCATGCAAGCAATTGTTTATGAGAAAGCACAACAGCTTGGCATAGATGGAGAAGAGGTTTTATTATTACGTCATATGATCTTATCCCATCACGGGGTTCATGAATATGGTTCACCGGTTCTCCCTATGATTCCTGAGGCAGAAATATTACATTTGATTGATAACATCGATGCTAGAATGAGCACATTAGAAAAAGCAATGAGCAATGTAACACCGGGTGAATTTACACCGAGGATCTTTGCTATGGAAAATCGTAATTTTTACAAAACAACATTAGAGAATCAGCGAAACAGGTAGAAAATGCCTGTTTCTTTTTTTGCCAATGACTTTTTTATTACTTTAATTCATGTTATAGTAATGCATGAGGTGTTTATATGAAAATAGGATTCGTATCTTTAGGATGTAGTAAAAATTTAGTAGATAGTGAAAAAATTATGGGTATGTTGAAGGAAGGCGCTCATGAGATGGTGTCTGACCCATCACTTGCGGAAGCAATCATCATCAATACATGTGGTTTTATCAATCCAGCTAAGGAAGAAGCAATCAATACCATTTTTAAAATGGCAGAGTATAAAAAACAGAATTGTAAGAAATTGATCGTTGTAGGATGTCTTGCACAACGTTATAAAGACACATTAGAAGCAGAGATACCGGAAATAGATGCAGTCATCAGTATCAAAGAATATCCTCATATTCATGAAATATTGGGACAACTTTTAGATGGTCATGATCTGGTAAGCTATGCTAAGGCAGAACGTCTTGTCAGTAGTAAACCATGGACTGCATATCTAAAAATCGCAGAAGGTTGTAGCAATCGCTGTACTTATTGTGCAATTCCTTTGATTCGTGGGGATAATGTTTCTTTTCCTATGGAGCAACTATTAGAGGAAGCAAAAGAGCTTGCAGCTCGTGGTGTCAAAGAGCTGGTTTTGATAGCACAAGATACAACGAAATACGGCTTAGATCTATATGGAAGATTGGCATTGCTGGATTTGTTAAAGAAACTACATGACATTGAAGGATTCCATTGGATTCGTATTCTTTATATGTATCCGGATGAAATTGAACCGGAGTTGATTGAAGGAATGGCGAAGCTACCAAAGGTATTGCCTTATTTCGATATTCCGATGCAACATGCAAATAATCGTATGCTAGAGGCGATGAATCGTAGAGGAACTAAGGAAGAGGTGTTACGCCTAGTCGATAACATCAGAAATACTTTTGCTCACCCGACGCTTCGTACTACCTTTATTGTAGGCTTTCCAACGGAAAGTGAAGCAGATTTTGAAGAGCTGTTACAGTTTGCTAAAGATGTTCGATGGGATCGTATGGGAGCCTTTACGTATTCACCAGAAGAAGATACACCGGCTTACTCTATGCCAGATGCGATTGATGAAACGCTGAAAGAAGCACGGCTTGCGGCTTTGATGAAAGAACAGGAAAGGATATCCTTACAAAATCAACAAGCAATGGTAGGACAGGTATTAGAAGTTCTGGTAGAGGATCAAGATGGATTACGTGGCGTATATCGAGGTAGAAGTGTACATGATGCACCGGATGAGGTAGATGGTGTTGTTATGTTTACCAGTGATCGCATGATCAATTTCGGTGAATTTGTTCAAGTGAAGATCACAGAAGCACTCCCTCATGATTTAAAGGGTGTAGAGGTGTGTTAAAAGGTTTCGCTCCTATCCTTGCCAAAGAACCATATGCGATCATCTTAGGCTCTATGCCAAGTGTTACCTCATTGGAAAAACAGGAATATTATGGATTTCAACACAATCGTTTTTGGAAAATCATGAACACATTATTTGATATGTCCATTCAAACTTATGAACAAAAGCAACAAATCATCTTAGAAAACCATTTGATTTTATGGGATGTCATTGGAGAATGTGAGCGAGAAGGTAGTTTAGATAGCAAGATTCGCAAGGAAAAAGTCAATGATATCGCCGCTCTTGTTGCAAATTATCCTTCCTTGCGTATGGTGATTTGTAATGGTAAAAAAAGTTATGAGCTTTACCAAAAGCATTTTTCAAAACTTCCATTAACTTGTATATATCTTCCTAGTACAAGTAATGCCAATCGTACCATCAAAGAAATAGATTTATTTCACGCATGGGAACAAGGATTAAAAAAAGCAGGTGTTCTGTGATCTCACATGACATCTGCTTTTTTGCTATTCTTTACAGGTAAACCCTTGTTTTTCTAAATTGTTTTTGCTTTGTTGATAATCAATGGTAACCTTATCACCTTCTAATTTTTGCTCAGTAATTTTACCATAATCAGTCGCAGAAATTGTTTTAAAATCAAAGGTGATTTCTTCTTTATAAAGATAATCCTTATTTAAAGAAGCTTCAAAGCTCATTCCTTTTACATCTTTATACTTTTCTTCATTTTCCTTGATGGATGCTTCTACACTTTCTTTTGCCTTTTTATCATCTTTTTTGAATTGCGCCTGTACGATCTGTTTTTGACTTCTTACGGTCTCACCAATATATTCAATTTCCTGGGTTGTTTGAAATGTCACATCATTTAAGGTTTGTTCTAAGGAACAGGTCGTCTTCTTTACTGTGACATCTTCTTCTTTTTGATTACATCCGCTTAGAAATAATAACAAAGCGCTAGCACATAATATTTTTTTCATAGTGTTCCTCATTTCTTTCTTTATCATGATATCATATGTTGGTTTATGTTTATTTGATTTTTAGCTTACGCTTCACATAATAATGCTTTGTTACATGAAGACAATGATCAAGTTCTTTTAAGAAAGGCTCCCAATAAAGATCATCTTTTGCAATATTCGGAGTTACCGTACGAACCAAATAATCCTCTAATTCCTCTATGGATGCACCACGATATTTCATCTGATAGTATTGATAAAAATATAAAATATGTTGAGGGAATCGCTCTGGATAAGCAACATCTTTTAAGACTGCCGGATCAGGGGTCGTATTCAACATGGTACAAATGGTATTGGCAATCAAAGCAGCAGGTAGATAGTGAAAATCATCTTCTCTTGCAAGTTCAACAAAATAAGTATACGCTTGTTGATATTCTTTTCCTTCAAGATACAACATTCCACATTGATATAATGATTGATAATATTTGTTTTTATGAAGCTCTTCTTTATGATCATTTACAAGTGCAAATAGCTTTTTTTCATATTGATTGTTCTGATTCTGTTGGATTTCCACATATAATAAAGCCATGGCATCATAAACATCCAATAGGCGATTATAATTATGGGTTTCTATAAATATTTTTTCTAACATTAAAGAATCACGGAAACAATCAAGAAACCATCCCTTATAGAAATGCATATAAGAACGATTTAAAATTCCCAAAGGATGCTCACTTTCATCAATTTTTAATTTGTTATAAATCTCTTGTTCTTTTTTTGCACTTCTGGTACGATGAACCGTATAAGTAAACAGCATATCCTTTAAAATTTCCTTGAGTGGCTTGGTAAAAATATCCAGCAACGCCAGATATTTTTCAAAATCTTCCTCTGTTAAATCACTACAATTAGCATAATAGTTGGGTATGATATCGCATAAATCACGAATCTCCTGTACAAAAATATCCTTACTGTTTTCAGGTAACAGCTTTTTTATTTTTGCAGTTGTGCGATTCAGATTATCTATATGATAAAATGTAACATCCTCCAACACCTGTTCAAATAAAGGTTGAAAATTCTTCCAAAAGGCAGGATCATACTCAATGGTGGCATTGATTTGATGTAATAGGTAGATATAAATAGAATCACTTTTGATAGGATGTAGATTCTCGATTCTACTATAAGAATCCATAGAACAAATCAACGCATTGTTATACGTAATGAAATCTTTTTGTTTCAAATTAGCCTGTTTGCGATAATACTTCAAAAGTACCGCTATACAGTTTTTCACATTATCATTTAAACGAAATTTTCTAGGGTACATTCTTTTCTCCTCCAAAATACTCCTTTATTATATCACGTACTTGAAAAAGGACATCAATAAATATTAAAAAAGCCTAATTTTTTCGAATATTTTGTGATATAATCATAAACAAAATAGAAAAAGGGAGGCTTTTTATGGAAATCAAAGTATGTCAAAGTGAGGCGCAACTGAAAGAGCTTGCAGAAAAAGCGGAAAAGATATGGAATGAGTATTTTATATCCATCATCACTAAAGAACAGATAGATTATATGGTTGAAAAATTTCAAAGTTATGAAGCAATCAAACAGGCGATAGAAGAAGAACAGTATACCTATTTTCTTGCCTATGAGCAAGGGAAGTTGATCGGATATTGTGGTGTAAGACCTTGTGAGGATCAGCGCTTGTTTTTAAGCAAGCTATATCTTGATAAGGAAAACAGAGGGAAAGGATATGCCAGTGTTTTATTAAATCAAGCAATTGATTTTGCGAAAGAACAAAAGCTGGCAGCGATCTATTTGACTTGTAATAAATATAATACGCATTCTTTACAGGTTTATGAAAAGAAAGGGTTTTATCAAACGGATGCAGTACAAACCGATATCGGGAATGGCTTCATCATGGATGATTATATCTTACAATTAGATTTGAACTAAGCGCAAGATGCGCTTTTTTTTCGCATATATAAAGTTCTCTTCGTGAACTTGGTTGTTTGTTGACACGATGAGAATGTATGCTCATACCTTAATGTGAGGAGGAAATCAATATGACAAAGCTATTAGGTATTGATGTATCAGAGCATAATGGTGTTATTGACTGGTCTTTGATCAAGAAAGGTGGAATCAAATTTGCTATTATTCGTTCTAGTTATGGACACTTTGTAGAAGATCAACAATTTCAAAGAAACGTAAGAGAATGCGAGCGAATAGGGCTTCCTTATGGATTATATCATTATTCTTATGTTGCAACAGATGAACAAATGAGAGAGGAAGCAAATGGTTTTATCAAATTATGTAAAAGCTGTAAGCCGTCTTATCCTTGCTTTATTGATATGGAGGATGCGGATGGTTGGAAGAAAAAAATGGGTGTGACAGACGCTATGAATATCAAAGTGTGTTATTATACCTGCAGTGAATTAGAGGCGAATGGTTTTTATGCTGGCATTTACGCAAACTTAGATTGGTGGAACAATCATTTGAATTCTGCAAGTTTGGATCGCTTTGATAAATGGGTGGCACAATGGAATGATGTAAATACGTATAAAAAGCCTTATCAAATGTGGCAGTTTACCAGCGATGGTCATGTAGATGGTTATTCTGGGCGTTTGGATATGGATTACAGTTATGTAGATTATCCTTCCTTGATCATATCCGGCGGTTTTAATGGATACAAAAAAGGAGATCAAGAAGGAAGCCATGAATCAGGAGGAGTACAGCGACCTCGTTATAGTGTTGGAGATCGTATCCGTTTTAAAGGTCTTTGGACACAAAGCAATGGAGGAAACTGGTATCCTGTTGATCGATTAGCGGTCAAAGAAGGCGTTATCACCAAAATTTTGTATGGTACACAACATCCCTATTTGATCAATAACAATGTAGGATGGGCAAATGATGCCGTTGTTTTGAAACCACAAAGCAATGCGTTTCGTATTAATGACAAGGTGAGCTTTGATGGTTTATGGACACAAAGCAATGGAGGAGTTTATTATCCAGCCAGTGCTCTTCTTGTGAAACAGGGCATTATAACAGATATCGTAAAGGGAAGTAAGCATCCATATCTGATAAATCATAATGTAGGATGGGCACAAGAAAATCAACTTCATCATATATAAAAACAAACGCTTGGCAAGGAACTAAGCGTTTGTTTTTATATTATGTATCTAAAGTCAAGACAAAACGGTGTACATCTGTTTCATGATGTTGTCAAATTCTTCCTTGGACATCAGGGAACAATAATAGGACTGAATCATTAGCCTTAAGGTTTTCTGGAATTCCGTTAAAGTTTCAGCGCTTTCTTTGTGTAACTGAATTTGATTGATGAAATCATCCACCCATAAATCAAAATCCGACATGACAGTAATTGCGTTCTTATTGAATTCGTCATCGAAATAAATCAAATTGTTCTGCATATGTTTTTCCTCCTATATCTGTATCTGATGCTATTATAAAGCAACCTGTTTGCAGAATAAGACGAGATTTGTCGAACATTGATGGAATTCATAAAAAAGGCTCATTTTGAGCAATTTGACGCTTACAAACAATGAAAGAATAAAGAAAGCGAGGAAATTTAAATGGTAGAAATTAAAACTGCACAAGCCAGATAAAGCAAATAAACCATATGGATGGGAATATCTTTAAGGATAAAGTGAAAGATTGCTACAACGCTAATACAACCTTAAGCAGTCTCAGCAATACATTAAACAAGTCAAGTCAAAGGGCCGAGGGAAAAATACCTTATTGGTGGCATATAATGTTGTAGATATACCAAACAACCAAGTATGTTGCTGCATATAAATAATGAAAGATCATAGATTATAGATTGCTTTTATTGCATTATTTTGCATAAAACAATTTTGGTATAGCTGATCACAAAAAGCCTAAAGTGCTAAGAATAACAAAAAAGCCTTTAAACAAAGAATTCTCTTTACCTAAAGGCTTTATTTTTTCATGGTGACCTGTCAGGGAATCGAACCCTGGACCCACTGATTAAGAGTCAGTTGCTCTGCCAGCTGAGCTAACAAGTCACTTCTTAACTGCTCAGTTATTATAAACAATAATAGAAAGAAATGCAATAGCTTATTCATAATTTTTTGTATTTTCTGGCTTTTTTATGGAACCAAGATGGATTTTAAGAAAAAAACGAATACAGTTGAATGCTCATGATATCATTGTTTGTCATCATGAGATTTTTTGTTGTCTTATCGACTGATATCCATTACATTGAGATAAAATATGTGTTTTCGTGGTATTAACGTCATGTGCTAGAAAGGTGTCGATTTTTAGTGTATAATGAAAGAAAAAGAGAGGTAATGACTGTGTTTTTCAAAAAAAAGAAAAAAGAAACCATCTCCCTTGTTGAAGAGGAATCTCAAGTATATCACTATTTGAAACAATTTTGTGAAGATGGGCAAATACAAGGCACTGCATTTGTTTTACCAGAGTATCAATTATATATCTATGCAGATGTGCTAGATAGTGATGATTCTATGGCACAGATCGTTTTCCAAATTCATCATGATGAATTAGAAGATGCTATCGTCGATCCCGTTTGCGGATTGGGATTAAATGAAGAAGAATGTGTGATGGATGCATGTGAAAATTTTTATCAGCATGATTTGAAGCCATTATTGTCTTGTCTAACGAGGGAAAAAACAATCCAGATCATAGGGCGTACCCAAGAAAATCATGCCTTTGACTTTTATCATAGTGAGTTGGGAAGTCATGGCAAAAGAGAGGGAGAGTTACCGGAAACCTTTTGGGATTGGATTGGCGATGGAATTCAAAAAAGATTAGGAAATAAACGTTTGTATTGGGTAAAGGTATATTGCGCCAAAATGGGAAGAAAGAATGATATCGAGGTTAGAATCAATGACGTACTATCCAAAGAATTAAGCAAGCTGTTACAAGACTATGTCAACGGATGGGATTGTTTAGATAGCTATCATACAGAAAAACAATGTTTTTTCTTTTATCAGAAGGATGATACTTATGTAGCACCGGTATTTTCCAAAGAGGAAACGATCGAGCTTACAAAAAAAGCAATCGTCATGTTTGAAAAATGTAAAACAACTCAAGATTATAAAAATTTACGTGTGCAACTATGTAAGTTATGTAAAGATGATAGTCTTGGAATGGAATTGTTTGGTTTTATACCTGAGCTATATTGTAAACATGTATTTTCAGACTTGGAATATGGAGAACAATTATTTCTGATACAGAAAGAAAAACCGACTCAAGATTTTTACCAAACACAAATAAGATCCTTTTCCTATATAGAAGAAACGATACGAAGACATTTGAAAAATGATCATGTTAGTCAAAAAAACATTGAACAGATTGCTCAATTCAGTGCTAATTATCGAGCAGTTCAAAAAGCAGTGGATGAGGGAAGTGAGATATCGGAATTGTTTACACCGGGAATCGGCTATATCGTTAAGGATGATTATATTTTGCGATAAGAAAGAAAATGATTGACGATAACAAATAAATATGATATCATAACAAAGCAGAAAAGTTTGTGGAAAGTTAGAAGCACCCCTTCTCACCTGATGTCCTAAGGACATGGGTTATACGCTACTTCATAGAATGATATGAAAAAAGTAGGTAATAGTGCGGGTGCATATGAGTACCCGCTTTTCTAATGGCAACAATTGGAGGTGTCTATTATAAACAAGAAAGTTATTCCTAACAACGTAAACGACGATTTAGTAAACGAAAAAATCAAATTCAAAGAAGTCATGGTAATTGATTCAAATGGCGATAAGCTTGGAATCAAGATGCGTCGTGAGGCTTTGCAGATCGCATATGATCAGAATTTAGATCTATTGTGTGTTGCGCCAAAGGGAGTGCCACCAGTATGTAAGGTATTGGATTATGGAAGATATCGCTTTGAACAGCAGAAGAAAGCAAAAGAAGCGAAGAAGAAACAGCATGTAACGGAGGTTAAGCCGATCCGTTTATCACCAGTGATCGATAAGCATGATTTTGATACAAAAATGCGTCATGCGAGAAGCTGGATTGAAGACGGAATGAAGGTCAAAGTAGATATGCGTTTTAGAGGACGTCTGATCACGAGACTGGAAGTTGGTAAGAAAATTATGAATAGCTTTACGGAAGAAATTTCTGATATTGCTACCGTAGAGAAAAGACCAATTCTTGAAGGTAATACAATGTCATGTGTTCTGGCACCAAAGAAGAAATAAATTAAATTAGAGGAGGTACTACTTATGCCAAAGATGAAATCACATAGAGGACTAGCAAAACGTGTAAAAACAACTGGTTCTGGAAAATTAAAGAGAAGTCATGCTTATACTTCACACCGTTTCCATGGTAAAACACAGAAACAAAAACGTCATTTAAGAAAATCAGGAACTGTTAACAATACGGATTACAAACGTATCAAACAGATGCTTGTGAAATAAGGAGGAAGTAAAATATGGCTAGAGTAAAAGGTGGATACACAACACGTCAAAGAAGAAAAAAAATCATCAAATTAGCAAAGGGTTATTACGGAGCTAAACATATTCTATATAAGACTGCTCATGAGCAGGTAATGCATTCATTTAAATATGCATACAATGACCGTAAAGATTTAAAACGTAACATGCGTAAATTATGGATTGCTCGTATCAATGCTGCAGCAAGAATGAATGAGATTTCTTATTCTAAATTAATGCACGGATTGAAACTTGCAAATGTTACGATCAACCGTAAAATGTTATCAGAAATTGCAATTCACGATCCTAAGGGCTTCACAAAAATCGTTGAAACAGCGAAAGCTGCTTTAGAAAAACAAGCTGCTTAATTTGAGGAGCATATATGGATGACACACGTCATACTTTAAATGAACTTCTAGTAGATTTATTTAACTACATCCTTCTGATTGAGGAGAAAAATCTTCAAGATCAGGGGGTCAATCTTTCCATGACTGAGGTACATATTCTAGAGGCAATACAGAAAAGTGAGTCCAATATGATGTCCGCTATTGCGAAACGTTTGATGGTCACACAAGGTACTTTGACCGTTTCCACAAGTAAACTTGTGAAAAAGGGATATGTAGAGCGAGTCAAGGATGAGAAGGACAAACGTATCGTGCGTCTGACATTGACAGAAAAAGCGGAGTCAATCATCCATATCCATGATCAGTTTCATGAGGAAATGATTGAAAAATTACTAAATGAACTAGAATTGGATAAAGAAGAAGAATTGATTCGTTCCTTAAAAAATCTGATGAAATTCTTTAAAGAGAGATATTAAGTCTGTTGAAAATACAGACTTTTTTTATATAAGAGAGAACTTTTTCTCTTTGAAAAGCATTATCTTAGTGAGGAGGACAGGTATGAAAGAAAACAAATTGATACGTGAAATCCAAAATGGAAATGAGCAGGCAATCGATGATTTGATATCGCAACTGTATCCTCAAATTTATTCTTATGTCTATGTACGAATGAAAGGAAGAGATTGTAGCAAAGATATCACACAAGAAGTATTTTTGAATTTCATAAAAAATATCGACCATTTTGAATTTAGAGGCAAGACCAAACAATACTTATTAAGAATCGCCGTTAACTGTTGTAATGGTTGGTATCGAAATCATCTGGAAACGTATCATTTAGAAGATACAGAAACCATTGCAGCAAAAGAAGAGAACATACAACAAGGAAATTTGCGAGCCTTGTTGCAAAAGCTTCCTGCTGAACAAGAAGAGGCCTTAGTGTTAAGATACTATGAAGAATTGAAAATAAAAGAAATTGCAATGGTTTTGGATCTATCAGAGAATACCGTGAAAACAAGGCTTCGATTAGGATTAAGCAAGTTAAAACAAATGATAAGGAAGGAAGACTGGTTATGAAAATTGATTGGAATGAGCTGGAAATTGATAATGAAGAAGCAAGATCAAAGACGATACAACAATGTAAAGCTCAATATCAAAAGCAAGTTAAACGACAAGAGCATCATCCAATTCGCTTGTTTCAAAGATACTTGGATGTAGAGGGTCTTCGCATATGGAAAGGATATGCTGTATTTTTATTGGTTTTTATCATCTTGTTACAAGCTTCCTCAGTGGATAGAGCCCTTTTGTTTACCATTTATTTTGGCACAATGGGAGGATATTTCATTTATCAAGTAATGAAATATCGTGAAACCGGATTTCAGGAATTGCTTTATACCATGCCTATGAATGGAGCAAAACTATTTCTATATCAGATGTTTAGTTTCTTGATGTTGTTTTTCATGACCTTTGGACTGTATATCACAATTGGCGAAGGATTAAGAGAACAAACGATGTTTGAAATTTTTTGTGAAATGTTTTTTCCACTTTGTATGAGCCAAGCGATACTTTTATTGATATTGTCAAAAATTCGTAGCTACCAAGAGGCATTATCTATTTATACCGTTGTATTTATTATGATCACTTATCTTACAAACGATGCCCCGATCCCTCAGTATCACTTTAGTAAGCAATTTCAGATTATTTTGGAACATAGTCTAGGGAGATTTCTATTTGTTTTGTTAAGTTTGTTGTTATTGATTGTTGCATGTTATATGTATTATCGACAACTTGGAAAGGAGCAATTTTATGAAATTAAGTGTTGAGCATTTATCAAAAAGTTTTAAAACGAAAAAGGCAGTGAATGATGTAAGTTTTACTTTAGAAGAAGGAATTCATGCTTTATTAGGCGCAAATGGCAGTGGAAAAACAACGTTAATGCGTATGATCTGCGGAATATTAAAAGCCGATGATGGTGTGGTAAAGATGGATGATATTCAGATTTTAGGCAATTATCAGGAATATACCAGAGTCTTGGGCTATTTACCGCAAAATGCCGGTTTTTATATGGATTTTAAAGTAGAAGCTTTTTTAACCTATATCGGTGTTTTAAAATGTATGGATAAGTCATTTTGTGAGAAAAAAATCGAAGAGCTTTTGACTAGATTGAATTTGCATGATGTACGAAAGAAGAAATTGCGCCATTTATCAGGTGGTATGCTACAAAGGGTTGGCATAGCGCAAGCCTTATTGAATCATCCAAAGGTGTTGATCTTAGATGAGCCAAGTAGTGGGCTTGATCCAAAAGAGCGAATCGCACTACGTCAGTTGTTATCTCATGTTGGGAAAGATACCATTGTCATTCTATCTACGCATATTGTCAGTGATGTGGAAACTATAGCGGATGATGTGATGATCATGAAAGAAGGGAAGATTCTTTTCAAAAAAACATTAGCTGATACATTACAGGATATTCAAGGAAGCGTATATGAGTTACGAGGAAGTGAACAAGAGTTGGTGGCAATAGAACAAGAATTATGTGTGGTAAATAGAAAAAAAGAAGGAGATACTGTCATTCTTCGAGTATTATCTTCAAACAAGCCTAGAGAAGATGCGATAGTAAGAGAACCAACCTTAGATGATGTCTATTTGTCTTATTTTCAGGAGGAACGAAATTATGTGGAAACTGATTTGTTATGAAGCGAAAAAACTAACCTCGTCTATTTCGGGGAAGATCATTCTACTATTGTTTTTAGGCATATGTTTATGGCAATTCCAACAAGATTTGCATACGCCGAGTTTGTTATCGCAATCTAATATAAAAGATGTGATCGCACAACAGAAAAAGCTAGAAGGATCCTATGAAACATTAGCAAAACATTCTACTATGCCGGATTTAGAATATGATCATCGTCATTTGAATGTTCATCGACCTCTTGATGAGGAAAGTACTTCAGATATGAATGGATTCAATTGGAAAAAGATTTATCGTGCATATGAAGATGGAACATTAAGTGAAGATGAAATAAAAGAGGCAATGAATGATTCATCTGAAGAAAAATATTCATTGGAAGACTTCACTATATATTATGCATATGAAGATGATGATCTTTGGTATTTGATCGATCATCTCATGCCAGAAAGTGAAAAAATGCTTCATCGAAAGGAGTATTTGTATACAGAGGAGAATAAGGATACTCAAGCGATGTGTGTGTTACAAGATTGTGATGCTATTCAAGATGATGTTTCAAGAAATGAGATCAATCGACGTTTTTTGTCCTTGCCAACAACGTACCATAGCAATGTTTTAGGGTCTATGTTAACCGATAACTTAAGTTACACAAATTTTTTGATGCTAATTGTTCTAGGCATTCTTTTCGCAAACATATTCAGTAAAGAAACGCAATCTAAGACGGATATTTATTTGGCTTCCTCTCCCAATGGTGGAGTAAAGGTGATTTGGGCTAAAATCATCTTATGTATATTACTTGGTGTTTTGATTCCTGTATTAGCGAAAATAGGTGTATTGATACTTATATTGATGCGGTATGGTGGACTTGATTGGAATATGTTTTATTTTGAAAAGGAAGGATTGATCAGTTCTTATTTATATACTTTCAAAGAATTGATCCCGGCTAGCTTAATCAATTATTCTATTGGGACGCTATCACTTTGTATCAGTATATTATTTATTTCTCAAAAATCTAAAAATAGTTATCTAGCAGCTGTGTTCGCATTGATTTTTGTGATCCTACCTATTTATTATGAGATGTTTCGCATTGGCGGAAACTCCGTTGCTTCCTTTTTTCCGAGTAATCTGTTAATGAGATTCTCAGAAAATTTGAGTGCATACAGCTATTTTAATGGAAATCAAACGTTATTTTATTCCATATTCGGTATAGTATTACCGAAAATCAGTATTTATTGGATCTTTTGGATCATTTTAGATACCGTGTTGATTGGTACTATGGTGTGGGAAGGAAAACGTCATCGTATCACAACGCATGCTTAAATACTTTTTATTCCTAATAAGGTTGACAAACCATTAAAGATGATGTACTATTGTACTAGATGATTAATACAATAGTACATCATCTTTTGTTAAAGGGAGGAAACAATATGTTTTGGAATTTATGGAAGTATGAGATAAAGTGCTCTTATCGTAATTATCTCTTCACTTATGCAATTATGTTACTTGCGGCATTACTGTTTAATCAATCAAATACGGTTTTGATGGCATTGATCAGTATTTTATTTACAGTGATGGTATTTGTTACTGTCATTATGACATTCGTCATGGTAATACGAACTTATCAAAGTTCTATGTTTTCAAAGGCAGGGTATTTGACATTAACATTACCGGTGTCCAGTAAAAAGCTATTATTGGTTAAAATTTTGAATTCATCTTTATGGTTTATTTTATCGTATTTAGTCATTATGTTGGCAGCAATGTTATTGGCATGGAGAACCGGTGAAATCGGTTTTGGCAATATCTTTGAGTTGTTAAGTAATGGATTGGCTCAAATGCCTTTAGAGGGATGGTTGACGTTATTGTCAACATTCATTGGTGTTATTGAGATGATTACATTGTTATATATGGTGATGAATTTAACTCATACCAATTATATTCGTCGTCATCGTGGTATCATTGCAGTGGTATTGTTCTTTGCTATCAATATTGTGATTTCATACATCAATGGAATCATCTTTCCAGATTCAGCATTGGATTTCGGGTTTGCAATTTCAATGGGTGTAGTGGATACGACAATGCCGGCAGTTACAAGTGATATGTCACTTTATATCACTATGATAGAAGATGTACTTCTAAGCGTTGCATTCTTCTTTATTGCAAGTTATCTGATTGATCACAAACTTGAAATTGAATAAATGAATGATATAAAAGAAAATGTACTGGCGATTCTTGTAATATTGTTGTTTACCTTTTGGTATATTTTTACAGGATATTTGTTAGTAGATTATCTTAAAGTAAGCTTTGTTGTCATCGCAATAGGCTTAGCAGTACTGTGTGTGATTATCATTGCGGTATTGAAAACGATGCGACAAATGAAAAGAAGAGAATACTAAGGAGTGATCAATGTGAATTTTAATGACAATATACCAATCTATATACAAATTATGGATGAATGTAAACGACGTATGATCACAGGTGTATATGCACCAGGAAGCAAAGTTCCTCCGGTTCGTGAATTAGCAGTTGAATTTGGTGTGAATCCAAACACGGTACAACGAGCAATGAGTGATTTAGAACGAGAAGGACTGTTTATTAGTGAACGTACTAGTGGACGTTTCATATGCAAAGATACTGAACTGATTCATGCTTTGAAAAAAAGCGTTGTCAATGATAGAATACTTTCATTTCTAAATGAGATGAAACAATATGGATGTGAAGAAGAGGAAATCATCCAGATGATAAGGGAGCGATACGATAATGGAAAAGCTGATTGAGATATGTGGATTAAATAAATCTTATGGAAAAAAAGAAGTATTAAAAAATGTTGAAATGATGGCAGAACGTGGTCAGATCATTGGCTTATTGGGACCAAACGGAAGTGGTAAGACCACCATGCTGAAAATCATGACTGGTATGTTGAAGGATTATCAAGGTGTTGTAAAAATTGATGGGAAAAACATTGGTCCAGAAACAAAAGAAATTGTTTCTTATTTACCGGATGAGCCTTATTTCTCAGACTGGATGAAGGTGAAAGATGTATTAAGCATTTTCGAAGATATGTATCATGACTTTGATAAAGCAAAGTGTCAAAGAATTATGGATAAGTTTAAAATTGATGCATCAATGAGAATCAAAAGTATGTCAAAGGGTACCAAAGAGAAGTTTCAGCTTGCACTTGTAATGAGTAGAAAAGCAAAAATCATCATTATGGATGAGCCGATCGGTGGCGTGGATCCAGCAGCTAGAGAAGTGATATTAGACACTATTTTAGAGAATTATGATGAGAATCAGACAATTTTGATTGCCACACATTTGATTGCTGATATTGAACGAGTTTTCAGTAACGTTGTCTTTATCAAAGAAGGCAAGATCGTGTTAGATAAAGATGTTGAAACACTTCGTCAAGAAACGGGTAAATCCGTTGATGAGTTATTCCGGGAAGAGTTCCGTTATTAATCAAAAGGGCATCCTATTATGCAAAACAATAAAGAGGTTTTCAAAAAAAGGATCAGTTTAGCAAGTCTTGCAATCATCTTTGGAGTTGTAGCTTATATGCAGTTTCATCATCTTTTGTTTTTAATGCTTGGCGTAGTAGTTGCTGCATTGATCATTAAAGTGAAAGATTTACCATTGTAATTACAATATCAATATAAAAAGGTTTATTTGTCAGAAAGAAGATTCTGATCAGAATAAACCTTTTTTTTGTACATTTGAAATAAAAAAATTGCTTATTTATTCAGCATATAAAACAGATACATACTCATTCCAATGGTAAAGGAAGTTTCAAGCAAAGTTGATACACCGCCATTAAGAAGATAGAGTAAAAGGTCAAATACGACAAGTATAAAGAATGGTGGAAAAGCTTTTTGAAATAACAATACATCTGTTTTTAAACAAGATGTGATGATATGAAAGATAAGCAAGATAAAAAGGGAGGTGCCAAGCATGGCAGTTCTGGTATGCCATTTCGCAAGCTGTGGTAATTGTGTTGGAAGGTATGGAATCCAAACGGATAGAGCCATAAAAAAACAAGAACATAATAGAATAGGAATGCCGAAACGATACGTATATCGGCATTTTTTTATAAAGAAAAGTGTATAGATAAGAAAATAAAGAGCAGCGCTGGTTCCCCATAAGATAAGATAACTTTTATGTCCGAGAACATTTCCTAAATCACTTAGATTTTGAGAAAGTGGAAAAACGAAAAAAAATGTTCCTAAGTTGATCACGATGATCATTACCATAAAAAATGGCTGTATATTGTAAAAAAACGCTTTATTCTTCATGTTTTAGCTCCTTTGATACATGGGAATATTATACCATTTTAATTATGTGAAAATATGTGAAAACACGAAAAATTTAGGATTTTTGACATTTCATACGTATGTAAATATATAGGGGCATAAAAAAGAGGTGTTGAAATTGGAAAAGCAAATGAAAGAATTAAAAAAACGAGAGGATGGATTTGTAGAAGTATCCTTACAGGATGCAAAAGATTTTGATGAGTATGTTTTGGCTCAGATGTGTAAAGATGGTTCTTGTCTTTCTGTAATCAAAGATCATCGTGATTGTACCCGTTTCTTTTATGACACCAATGGATATCTTGATCTTAAGAGTTATGTGACGTCTCATCGTTTTGAAAAGATGGAGCTAATGGAATTTTTGATTTACTTGTTTGAGAACCTTATAAGGGTCAATACCAATAAGCCTGTCTATTTACAAAGTGATTTGATTTATCTTAGCTATGACGGAGGTGTTTTAAAGTTCTTGGTCTTGCCTTTGACGATGGATAAATGGATCTTTCAATGTGAGCAAAGTCAAGTGTTTCTTAAAGAGTTGATTTCCGCTTTGAAAGGGGAAGATAGTTATCAAACCATTGGTTTCTTAGTAGAACAATTAAAACAAAAGGAAATGAGCTTTCCAAACCTCTTACAAGGACTGCATGATCTATATGCGGCTTGTAGACCTAAGCCACCATGGTATCAAAAATGGGTTCCTTCAAAAAGTAAGGAAAATGAGCGCTTTCAAGTAAGAGATATTCCAAGACCACCACGTGTTGTGCCTTCTGCACGATCACCTGATATGTTCATGGAAACAATGGTATTGTTTTCTAATCATGACGAAGCGGTTTTCATTGATCAGAAAACAAAAGCAGTATATACGATTGAAAAAGAACATTATCTCATTGGAAGAGGTACAGAAAACGATCTTTGTATTCAAGACACCTTTATTTCTCACAAACATGCAGTTTATGAAAAACAAACAAAACAATTGATCGATCAAGGCAGTAGCAATGGTACCTTTGTGAATCACAATAGGATAACATCTATCACTTTACATCATGGTGATATCGTTAGTTTCGCAAATCATGAATTCCTATATGAAGAAGGTGAGTTGGGAAAGGAGGATGGAGCGTATGAAGGAGTATGAAAAAATAAGATTGTTAGGGTCTGGTGGTATGTCAGAGGTTTGGTTGGTAGAGGACAAAAGCAATGGACAAACCTATGCAATGAAAGAAGCCAAACAACATACCACACATTCTACCGTTTATCGAAATGCGTTACATAAAGAAGCTCATATACTGGCAGGGATTCATCATCCTATGATACCTTCCTTGATTGCATATGAACCTAGAACTTATTTCATCATGGATCTTATCGAAGGACATAGTTTAGAAACACATATGACAAATGGTATACCAGATTCCATATTGTATGGTTGGATGAAGGAGGTGATTGAGATTTTATCATACTTGCATCATCATAAAATTTTTTATTTAGATTTAAAACCGCAAAATTTAATGGAAGATGCAAATGGGAAATTACATCTTGTTGATTTTGGTACAAGCGTCTATCAAGATGGCCCAAAAGTCAGTGCAATCACTCCCAGGCTATGGAGCGCCTGAATTACAACATGGTTTGATTTCTGCATTAGCAGATATCTATAGTTTCGGTAGATTGTTTTATGTATTACGTCATCAATGCTTTCCTGAAGATCATAAGCTTTCTGCTTCTCAAGATGCGATAGATAAATTTCTATTACGTTGTTGTGAAATAGATCCGAAAAAACGCTATAGAGATATGAAAGAGCTTGATAAGGCATATCAAGCGATTGTCCATAAAACGCTTCAGTGGAAAAATAAGCTGCTTCTTAGTTTGATGCTTTGTTGTATCAGTTGTGCACTTTTTTCAAATTATCAATATGAAAAAGAGAAAGAAATCACATATCTGCAGTTGATCGAAAAGCAAGATTATGAAGAGGCGATTCTTTATCAAAGCGATGATTTACGAGCCTATCAATGCTTTTTGAAACAAGCAGAGAAAGAACATCAGCTAAAAGGAAAGATATTGGCATTGAAAAGAATTTCACAAATCTATGAGAACTATCCCTTATCTATGAATGAGGAAATAGCCTGCTATTTGATTCAGGAATGTGTGTTAACAAAGGAGCTATCCCTTTATGAATATGCCTTGCGATTAATAAAAGAGATAAAAGCGGATGCTTATGAAAAAAATTATGAATCGGCTTTATCCTTAATTCTTCAAAAGCAGGATGTTATGAGTAGTTTAAAGGTGCTATATCAAAAATTGGATGATCCAAAGGACATGTCAGATAAAAAAGTGGATCTCTTGGTTGCTTTATATGAAACGCAAAGTGATCAATTAGCGCAAACATATGAATTTTTATTACCCCTTTATGAATTACAGCATGCATCTAGTAAAAAAATAGAGCTTCAATACGCATATGGTCTATGGCTTTGCGAACAAAAGGATGTCAGTATATTCTCCTTTGTTGAACAATTGGAAAATGAGTGGGATATAAAAGAAGCCTATCATCTTGGAAATTTGTATTTAGAGATATTTGAAAAGTGCATTGTTGATGAAGAGAAAAGCAATCGAATGGATCTATTAGATAAAGCAAATATGTATATCGATATGGTAAAAGAGGATACCAACAGGGAAGCTATGTTACAACAAGTGACTTATCTACAAAAGAAATGGAAGAGATGATCTATATATTCAGGCAATAGGTGGAAAGGAGTGCTATAGGATACGATGAATTATTATGTATTATCTAAACTATGTTATCTAATCGCTACCTTGTTGATGTTTGCGTTATTGTTATCCACTTACACAAAACGACAACGTCAGATTCATAAGAGGATCGAGATTAGAGAAACACAAATTATGAAAGAAAGTGAGGAGAAATATTGAAAAAATCAAAACAAATCGGATTTTGTTTATTGTCTGCGATGACTTTAGGTCAATTACACGCACCTTTGTCAGCTAAGGAATCAAGATTTATGATCAATGGCGCAGAAATTCAAAAGCAATATCATGATGTAGCTTGGCTGAGCTTTCAAGTCGAGGAAGAGAAAAAAGATGCAGTGAAGTTATACGTAAAAGATGAAGCTATGCAAAAACAAGAGGTTACATCAATCAAGTGGATAAAACAAGAAGGTGCGTGGATCGGACAAGTAGAGGTCATGGATGGAGAGAAAATTCAATATGAGCTATCTATTGAAGATGAGATCTATGAAACTCCGACTTTTTCTAAGGATACGATTACTTGTAGTATGAAGTTGTTTGAAAATGGTGAAGAAACTGGAGCCTTGAAAGATACTTATCAACAGGACACTATGATTACCTTTCAGTTTTCTGATCCACATATGGATCATGTAAGCGCCGATATACAAAAAGATGGACAACCGCTATCTTTGCCATGGTCTGTGGAAAATGAAGTTCTAAAGCTTCCTTTAACGAATGGAAGTTATGACATCCATATTGAGATGCAAGACACTTATGGAAATCGTTCTATATATGAAAAGAACATCTTGGTAGATGATGTACTTCCAAAGATACAAGTTTTTGTAAATGAAGAATCTTATGTAAAACCGATGATATCACAATTCGATCAAAAGGTAGATTTGATTTTGTTAGAGGAGCATTTGGATTTTTCAAATACAATGATCTTAGTTGATGGGGAAGAAACAAAGATTACCTGGGAAAGCGACGAATCAAAACAAAAAACGACAATGTTATTTACAGATGAAGGTGTACATACCATAGAGTGTAAGGTACAAGATCTTGCAGGAAATGTCATAGAAGAAACCTATTTGTTTGGTATTGATAAAACAGCGCCTGAGGTCGTATTACAAGAACAAAACGAACCAATCGATGACATCAAGCAGATCTATGATCATGAATTTCATTTACAAATGATGATTCAAGAACCTTTCTTGGATGTAAAGGAAAGCTATGTTTGCCTTGATGGAGAAAAGCAGTTACTTCCGGATATACGAGATTGTTATGAGTTTGTATTTCAAGATGGAATGCATACATTTCAATATCATATCGTTGATCTAGCAGGTCATGTAAGTGAAGGTGAGATATTGTCATTTCTTGTGGATAGTACAGCACCGATCATTGATGCATCAACATCGACCTACCATAAGGATGCCTTTGATCTACCTTTGAACATTCAGGAACGCAATCTAAAAGAGATCATGGTGACCTGTCAAAAAGATCAATATCAAAAAGATTTGAAGGTTGATTGGAATGAAACAAAGCAGGGAAGTTATGGTTTGTTACATTTTGAGGAAGAAGGTAGTTATGAATTAGAAATCGTAGCGATAGATCAAGCTAATAACAAAACGATAAAAAAAATATCCTTTGTGATAGATCAAACGGCTCCAATCGTAAAAGTAAAAGATGCTACACAAAAAAGCGATGTTTTAAATCATGAAAACGGAGTTTATTTGACTGCAACAGATTCTTTTCTAGATCAGAAAAAAAGCCAGATACAAGTGTATCGTAATCAGACATTGATGGATACTCAGTATTTGAATGATGCTAGTTGGAGCCATTTGTTTGATGAAGATGGAGATTATCAAATAGTGTGGGACATCGTGGATTTAGCAGGTAATCATACCTGTGGTAAGAAAAGTTTTATCATAGATCAAAGCAAACCATATGCATCAATACAAATAACAACAGCAAACAATACCAACGTACTTCCAAGTATATATGTTGATGTTAAAGATGCACATTTAAAGGAATTTGAGGTTATGGTTACAGAGAATCAAGAGACGAAGGTATGGCGGTTTCAGAATCAAAATCAAGCAGTTTTAACCTTAAAGGATCATGGATTTGCAAAGTATTCCATTTGTGTACATGCGCTGGATATTGCAGGTAATGAGGTGATCACAGCACCGGTTGATGTTATCTATGATCCAAATAGTCCACAGATCGAAGCATTCAGTCAAGGAACTTTTTTGAAGACGGATATCCCCTTTATCACAAATAAAGATATGGAAATTCAATGGACTGTTACGGATGAGCAATTGGCTGGTTATCGATATGAGCTTTATGAACAAGGAACGTTATTACGATCTCTTGAATCAGTTTCTAATTTAGTGGTTTATAAACAGGATGAGAAAATAAGCTCTTATCAATTAAGGATCATTGCGAGCGATTTAGCGGGAAATGTAATAGAAAAAAGTTTTGATTTTGTGATAGATTGTGAAAAGCCAGCTTGGAAAATACCCCAAACAGAAAAAGAATTAAGTTTTTCGAATCGCTGGATTCCAGAAGTAACAAAATTAAGTCAAGATATGCAAGTTGTTCATTGCGTTCTGAAAAAAAACGGTGTAGTCATTCCTTATGTTTGGCAAGAGCCAATTGAAGATGAAGGGGAATATGAGTTGATTTTACAAGTGAGGGATGCCGCAATGAATCGTTGGCAACTAGATCCGATCATCTTTTCTATAGATCATAGTGCTCCTGTGATTCGACTTTATGATGTTGATCATAAATGGCCTGTTGAACAACAAGCATCCTTAGGCTCTACGCTTTGTATTTATTTAGAACAGATGGATGAAAAGAAACGAGAACAAGAGCATTTTACAGAAATTTGGGTCAATGGGAAACAACTTTCTCTATCACAAATTCAATACAATGAACAAGGCGTTCCTTATGTATTAATTAAGGTCAATGGATCAATGCAGATTATGGCAAAAGCTGTAGATGTTGCGGGTAATGAACAAAAATTAGAAAGAAGCATTGAGATAAACAAAGAGGAAGAAATAAAGGAAACGATTCGGAAAAAGCAAAAACAAGAATCCATTCCGGATACGTTGATGTTGAGTGAAAAGGAAGCACAGGGAGATGAATTGATGTGGATCATAACATGTTCTCTTATACTGGCTTTTGGATGCTTATGGTATGGCACAAGAAAACGCCGAAATCATCATTCTAAGTCCTGATGATTTAGATACGTGTTTTCTTCCTACAGAGCATGAGGGAAGATTTTGGTTATATCGTAAAGATAAAGATGGTAAAAAGCCGGTAGCTGAAATTTGGGGTAAGGAGGATGGATGGTATCTTCTGAAAAACAAATTGTACCAATTTCCTCAAGATGGAAAGGAGTCATATCTTCTTACTTTCGATTTTCGGTTGTATTTACAAAGTAATGAGGGCGAATATTGTTTGATTTATCACCCTATTCCATCTACCAGTCATATACATTATGCATTGAAAAAGGAACAAATCTATCACATCGGAAGAGGTAAAGATCAAGAAATCGTGATCAAGGATAACATGATTTCCTATCATCATGCTCAACTTAGCTTTCATCAAGGTAAATGGCAGATCTTTGATTTACATAGCAGAAACGGAACATATGTGAATGCGAAAAGAGTGACCCAACAACAATTGAATCCAGGTGATCGTATTCAAATGATGCAATATTTGATCGTTATGGGAAAAGATACCTTATTGATTATGGCGGAATCTCAGCTTTCTCAAGTACTGGAACCATGTATTCCCCTATCCCAGAAAAGCATAGGTGTCCAAAGAAAGAAAATACTTCCATCAGCTATGCCAAAAAAAACACTGGAACCATTGAATGTCGAACTTGAACCTCCGATGAGTGTGACGGAAACAAAAAAAATGCCATTGATCTTGACAACAGGACCATCATTCACTATGGGAATGTCTTCTATGGCAATGGGGTTGTTGAGTGTGTATCAAGCTAAGATGCAACATCAATCATTGCAAAGTGTTTTACCAACCTTGTTGATGAGCTGTTCTATGGCAATCACAATGATGGTATGGCCGATCATACTTCATTATTATGAACAACATCAACAGAAAAAAGAAAAACAAAAACAGGAATGTGATTATCTAACATATCTAAAAGAGTTAGAAGAACAATTGCATAGCTATATGAAGGAAGAAGAGGAAAGCAGAAAGGTCAATTATGATGATAGTGAATCGATTCAAGATAAATTGAAATATCAACCTTGGCTTATGCATGAACGTTTACCACAAGATGATTCTTTCTTATTCATTAGCATGGGAAAAACAGAGTTGACAGCTTCCATTCATATCACATCAACAAAATCACCACTTTCTCCACCTAAAGATGCTAGCTGGAAGGCATATCAAGACTTTAAAAACCATAAATTTCTTTTACCTACCCAGACGTTTTGTCTAGATATGAAATTATGGTCACATATTGGTGTTTATGGTGAACATGAGGTTTGTTTAAAGTTCTTAATTGATAAAGTGATGCAAATATTCTTATTGCAACATCGTCAATTTTTACATATCTGTATGATCATACATACAGAAGATAGTTATCGATATGCCATTCGTACATTACCTGCATTGTTTTATGGAAGTCATCGTTTATTGGTATGTGAGAAAGAAGATGGCAAGGAAGTAGATCTGGCCTTAAGGGAATGGTGGAAACAACGCTTAAAACAGGAGTATCTTGTCATTGTTTCTTTTGATCGTAGCTTAGAAGAACGTCTGGATTGTCTAAGCATGCTACTACATGAGGAACATGTTGTATATATTCAATCTGCAAAGAGCATGCAACAACTACATCCAGAATGCGAGCTAATGATATCATTAAACGAATATGAAAAAATTAAAATAAACGATCATGTTGTAACACCTTCCTATATGAGTGATGTTGTCAGCAAAACATTGATGCATCAATATCATCGTTTGGAATTCATAGAAAAACAACATATTGGTTTTCCAATACAATTCACCTTTTTAGATATGTATCAATGTGGTAATGTTGCACAACTTGGTATTCTTCAACGATGGAAAAAGATGTCTACTTCACTAGAGGCTTGTGTTGGAATCAATGAACACGAAGAAATTATTAAGTTAGATCTTCATGAACAATTCCATGGACCTCATGGCTTGATTGCCGGTATGACAGGTTCTGGAAAGAGTGAATGGCTCATAACATTAATTTTATCTTTAGCGATACAACATGCTCCTAATGATATTAGTTTTGTGTTGATTGACTATAAAGGAGGAGGCATGGCTCAAGCTTTTGCTCAGTTACCACATGTAGCAGGGATATTGACCAATTTAGATGATGAACAGATTCAAAGAGCAATTCAAGGAATTCGTCAAGAATTGACCAGAAGACAAGCTTTATTTCGAAACTGTCAAAAAGCTTATGGTAAGAATGTGATGCATATTGATCAATATCGACAACTATGGTCTGAAGGTTTCGTCAAAGAACGATTAAGTCATATCGTCATAGTTAGCGATGAATTCGCAGAACTAAAACAGCAACAACCGGCCTTTATGGAAGATCTGAAGCAAATAGCTAGAATTGGAAGAAGTCTAGGTATTCATTTGCTTTTGGCAACGCAAAAACCAAATGGAGTGATCGACGATCAAATATGGAGCAATGCACGGTTTCATGTTTGTTTAAAGGTACAAGATCGTATGGATAGTATGGAAATGTTAAAAAAAGAAGATGCCATTTATTTGAAAGAAGCAGGTATGTTTTATTTACAAATTGGGTATGACGAGCATTATGTAAAAGGAAAGGCTGCATGGGCAAATGCACCTTATGTGGAAAAAGAAGAGTATAAGAAAAAAACGAATCAAAACTTATCAGTGATCTCTACGACAGGGACGATTCTGTATGAAAAAGAATTATCTTGTTGTCAAAGCGCAGAAAAAACACAGTTAGAGGCTATTGTTTCTTACTTACATGCATTAGCAAAACAATATGAGCTAATGGCAAGAGCTTTATGGCTTTCTCCACTAGACGAGACCATCACAAAAAAAGAGTTGGTGCTTCGTTATCATGATGAAGCGGTTATTGCTGAAATCGATGATCCAGCTAATCAAAGAAAGCTTCCCCTTCGATTCTCATTAGATAAATTGGCTCAGATTGCAGTTATCGCAAGTCGTGAAGAGGATCATCAAATCATGCTGGAAGCAATGTTATCCGCAATTGACCAAGAGCATACTTATCTTTATTTGTTGAAAGATGGTGACTTGGATATAGGAGCATTGGGAGTAGATGATGAGATTCTTTATCATGAAGAAGAAAAATGGCAGAGCTATCTGTATGTGTTACAACAAGAGTTAGAACAGCGAAAAAGAAAGCGAAGCAATCTGGCGATATTCTCAATATTTCAACACTTTGAAGCATTTTTATCTTCTGGAGAGGAACGAAAAGATGCGTTATTTCAACTTGCCAGAGAAGGTAGCAAGTATGGCATTTATTTCTGCTTTATGATGCAATCTCCTTATACAATGACGTATCAAATGAAAGGCTTTCTTTCTACCGTATATTGTTTTTATCTCGAAGAATCCGATGGTTATTTAGGATTATTTCATTCTAATGATGGTATAAAAATAGGAAAACAGCTAGGAAGAGGAATGTTAGAAAAAGAACAAATGATTTATCAATTTCAATGTGCTAGCGATATCACATTATCACAAAGAAAACGAAAAAGCAGAATGATCCCCTTGTTGCCGAAACGAGTTTATGATCAGAAGAAACATGGTTATCTATTCATTGGATTAGATGTGATAAGTAAAGAGCCGGTATGGTTATCAGAAAAAGATGATATTCTGATACTTTGTTCCTTCAGCTTTTATCAACCTTTTGAAAAGGTAATGAAGCAATATGACTCTATATCACTCTTATCTATGGAAGAACTAACGATACGACGTCAAGAGGAGAACATAAAAAAGGCTTTGATTCAAGGAAGTGTGCTTTGGAATGGTAGTGGATATTCACAAGCGTGTTATGCGTTGAATCTTCCTTATTTACCAGATCAGGGCTTAGACGAAAGAATGGGGGTTCTATGGAAAAATGGAAATCATCAGATCATTCGCTTGGTGGAGGAAATAGAAAATGGATGAAAGAATTCTTGTGGAGGTGTACGTACCGATCGTGCAGCTTCGATTTGACGCTTATTTTCCATTGGAAGCTACCTTGTATGAATGTACGCAAGCTTGCGTGGAATACATAAAAAAGAAAAGATGCTATCATCAGGCGATAAGCTATCTTTATCATGTACAAACAGATTGCATATTAGCATGTGATCAAATCGTAAAAGACTGTGGCCTGTTTACCGGCTCACAAATCATACTATTGTAAGGAGGTACTCTTATGAGTATAAAAATTAATGTAGACTATCAAAGACTAGAATCAAGTGCTTCAAGAATCGAACAACAGGCTGATGCCTATGAACAAAGATATCGCCATCTATTTCAGAGCGTAGACACAATGAAACAAGGATGGCAAGGAAAAGATAATCTTTCTTTTACAAGTCAAATCAGAGGATTTGAAACTGATTTTGTGAAAATGGTTACGTTAATGCGACAATATGCACAATTCTTAAGACAAAGTGCAACCATTTATCAGAAAACACAGCAGGAACGTGCTGATATGGCACGTCGTTTAACAAATTAAGGAGGAACCATTATGGAAATCATGAACATATCTTTAAATAATGTCACCACCTGCGCAAATCAAATTCGACAGGACAATGAACAGCTATACTCAAATTTACAAGAGATATCAGCGGTAATGACACAATTGGCGGGTTTTTGGCAAAGTCCTGCAAGTGAAACGATAAGACAACGTTTTCAAGCAATGTTACCGTCTTTTGATAATTACCGTACCATCATTGATTCTTACGCAAAATTTCTCGACTCTACTGTCCTCACTTATCAAACGATGGAACAGCAACTGAATGCAGAAGCTGACACCTTCAAACGCTGACCAGATTCATACCTACCTGAAACAATTGGATGTTATTCTTCAATATCTAAATAAAGTGGCAAACAGCAGTACTGTTTGTTGCTCATCAAAAGAGCTTCCCTATGTAAGGAATCATATTGATTCTATGAAACAAAATATCAAGGAGCAATCGTATATCTGTGAACAATTGTTATAATTTTATACGATATGCTGAACGTAAATACTGGAGAACTTCAGCAGGCTCTAAAACTTTGTTATCAAACGACTTCCCAAGTACAAACCTTAAGCAGTTGTTTTTATGAATGGAGACTAAATCAAAAAACTAAGCAATTAAGTTATGCATTAGAACAACTCCAACACTTTTATCAGGATTCCATTGAAGCATATGAAGCAATTGAATCAAATGTAATGCATGCGATGCAAACCATGATTCCACTTGTATCCAAAATCTTTTCTTATCAAGATGAAGAAGAGAAGACACCTCCCTTTTGGACCACCTCGTTTAAAACAGGTAAAACATATTCAAGATTTCATCATTCCTTTCGCAGTGATAAGTCCTTGCAGGACTATATGAAAAACGGTGCCTGTGTCGGTATATTTGGCAGTTTTCATGCACTTGAATGGAAAGCAGAAAAGAACATGAAATACATGGATATGGAAGGCCGCATTGATTTAGGAAATCTGGAAGCTGGTGGAGATGCTAAGATCCAATTGTTTGAAGATGATGCTTTCGCACCATCCCTTCATTTGGAAGGTAAGGTTATTGGAAGTCTTGGAGAAGCAAAGGCAACCGTTGGTTTAGGTACATCAAATTTACATATAGATGCTGAAGCTACAGGTCGAGTTGGTGTGGCAAAAGCAGAAGGTGAAATTACCATTAATAAAGAGGAATTTACTGTAAAAGGAGAAGTAGGTGTTGCGGCATTACAAGGCGATATCAAAGGTAGTTTTAATTTCTTTGGCGCAAAGGTAACGATCACTGGTGAAGGCGAATTAGGATCAGCAGGGTTAGGAGCAGAGTTTTCCAGCAAGGAAGGGGAGCTAGAGTTTGGAGGAAAAGCATCATTTTTGGCGGGTATTGGTCTGAAGGTTAAAGTTGAATATTGAAAAAGAGATAAATGAGGAGCATATATGAGAAAACAAACATTAGCACATATTTTACCATTAGGTTCTATTGTAACCTTAAAACAAGGGACAAAGAAGGTCATGATCATTGGTCGATGTCAAAAAAATCAAGCAACCGGTATCGATTATGATTATTCATCCTGTTACTATCCTGAGGGTGTTTTAAATCCACAGGAACTGTTTCTTTTCCAACAGGAAGATATCGATAAAGTATATTACATCGGTATGCAAGATGGAGAAGAATTTGCATTTCGTGATTTTATGGAACAACAACTTACCTCTATGGGTATGTTAGAAGATTGATCAAAAAAAGAAGATATCGGATAGATATCTTCTTTTGCGTCTTAACGTAGGATGGAAATTAAAGCCATAAAATAGAAAGAAACATGTGATGCTTTTAGCTTACGCCCACTTTGTAATAGCATTTCACTTACTGCACAATATTTATCCACTGCCTGTACGACCCAACCTTCTTTGGTTTTAGGACAATGAATGGTCATTGGCCACATATGATGAACGATACAATCCTCCATTACTGGATTAATACTACATGCTTTCTTTGCATTATCCAATGCTATTTGCGGATGGATAGAACAATGTCTTCCTTCCATAGGACGTGTTTCTTTTTCACGCCAATCATAGAAATACAGATCATGAAGTAAACCGGCTCTTGCAATACTATAAGCATCAAGATGGAATCTTCTTGCTAATAAAAAGCTATAATAAGAAACATTCAAAGAATGTTGAAAACGACTTGTTTTTAAATGTTGAGAAAACTCTTTCAGACCTTGAACATCTTCAATATCGATCAAATCTTTGATACAATCCAGATATTCATTTGCTAATATACAGTTTTCATTGTCTAAATCCACTCTTGAAAATATAGCTTTTTCCATTTCATCAGCCTCTCTAGCACTCTCGCTAATATTTATTGTAACATATTTATAGAAAAAATCATGTGATTTTGTTGTGATTTTTATAAAATAATACAATTTTATATTTACTGGAATTTTTTTTTGAAATAAGGTATGATTATCGAGATGAAAATGGAAAAGAGGATATAGATGGAACTGGAAAAAAGCATTGTTCATATTTTGGATTGTGAGCATAATACCTTTATACCTAGCTCACGCTGTATGCAGGATATGAGTGAAGAAATTGCGAAAATGATCGAGACCAAGGCAAATAAGGTATTTGCCAGTACAAAGAAAAAAGCAGCCCATTTCAAAGAGGGCAGTATTGTGAAAAATTGGATAGAAAATTATACAGCATCCTTATTGAGTTTTGAGGAACTAAGTGAAAAGCTTGCGAAGCATATGTTTGATTTAAAAATGAAACACGGTATTTATGAGGGAAGCGATTTCATGGTCGCTAGTATCTTACAAGAAGGAAGAAGATATCTTTTGATATTGGATAATGGTTATCAAAGTGGATTAACTCATCATCTTCTACAAGAAGATCAAATATATAATGAATTGATTTCTTATCGTACTCTGTTATCTTCTAATTTAACGAGTAAGGATCGTGCTGCTTTGATAGAATGCAGTGATCTAAGCATTCATTGTGTTGAAAATAAAGTAGAAATCGAAGCGCAAAAGGTAAATTTTTTATCAGAACTCATCTTGCAATGTACGACCCAAGCAAGTTATGTAGAGGCAGTAAAAGCCATTACAAAAACAGTTGAAGAAGTGAAGGATAAATACGATATCCAAGAAGTCAATTTGATACCGAAAATGAAAAGCATTGTAAAAGATAGTGTGGAACAACAAAAAGATATTGATATGGAAGAAATTGCCAGTGTTTTGTTTGAATCACAACCATTAGCAAAAATGGATTTTAAAGAAGAAATCAAAAATCAAGGTATTCATGAAAAAATCGATGTGGAATATATGAAACCAAGAAAAAGTGAAAAAGTACAAAAGATCAAAACAGATAATGGGATTGAAATCATTATCCCGGTTGATTATATGAATTCAAAAGACTATATCGAATTTGTTACACAAAGTGATGGTACCATCAGCATTCAGTTAAAAAACATAGCACATATCACAAGTAAATAAAAAATGACCCGCTTTATCACTTTGATAACGGGTCTTGTTTTATATTGGATCATTCTGGTGCAACTGCAACACCAACCACACCTTCAACTTCATCTAATAGGATCGCCTCAATGCCATCTTTGATGGTATCATCCAAGGCAAAACATCCCATACATGCTCCTAACATGCGAACAGTAACAATACCATCCTCGAAAGAAACAAATTCTACATCACCGCCATCACGCTGTATGTATGGACGGATCTTTTCAATCACGTGCTTAATTTCTTCAATTTTTGTTTGCATGATATCCCTTCCTTCTAAATATGAAGCAACTCATATAGAACAAGAGCAACCAATATACCAAGTAATATGCCGCCTAATACTTCGATGAATTTGTGGCCAAGCACACTTTTGATTTTTTCCTGATAGATTGGATCAGAAAATTTCAAACCTTTTAAAGTTTCCAGATCGCTGATCAACTGTTTCGTCAACTGAATATTTTTACCAGCATAATAACGAACATTTGTTGCATCATAGATGACGATAAAACTGAATACACAGGTTATCGCAAAAAATGTTGAATCAAACCCTTCACTCATACCAATGGCAATGGTCAAAGCACTAACCGTGCTACTGTGTGAGCTAGGAAAGCCTCCACAGGCAATACATTGATGTACATCAAATTTCTTTGTTCTCAAATATAAGACAAAGGGCTTTAACACCTGTGCTAGTACATTTGCTAAAAGTGCGGCCAACAAAGGGTATATAGAACTCATAGTGTCACCTCAAACCATGCGAGATAGGAAAAATTCCATCTGGCACTTATTATTATAACACATAAAAGCGAAGATATGATATAATAAACCCGATGAAATGAGGTGAAGCCGTGCAGTATATGATTGGAAGTGTGGTTGAAGGTGTCGTTACTGGGATAAAACCATATGGAGCTTTTGTTTATCTAGACAGTAAGCATACTGGTTTGATCCATATCTCAGAAATAAGTGAACGCTTTGTACGTGATGTGCATACGTATGTAAATGTTAATCAGCGTGTAAAGGTTAAAATTCTGGATGTGGATGAAGATGGCACGCACTTTAAGCTGTCACTGAAGGCATTACAGCCGCAAAAGGCAAGGAGCATGAGAAAACGAATTACGCATGAATTGCCTGAGATGAAAATCGGTTTTGCTTCCTTGCAGGAAAAACTGGATGGCTGGATCAAAGATGCCATTCAATAGAAGGAGGAACAAACATGATGAAGTTGGATTTAACACATGCTTTATTGAAGGAAGACGTTTTTGCTTATCAGGATGCAGTAAGCAAATGTCATGAAGAACTCATCAATAAGACATGTAAAGGGAATGACTTTACTGGCTGGGTAGAATGGCCAAACAACTATGATAAAGAAGAGTTTGACCGTATCAAAAAAACAGCAAAGGAAATCCGTGAAAAAAGCGAAGTATTCATTGTATGTGGTATTGGCGGTTCTTATTTGGGAAGTCGTGCCGCAATCGAAATGATCAAGGGCTTATATAACAAAGATAAAGTAGAAATTATCTTTATGGGAAATACTTTCTCAAGTAGTTATATTTCTAATGTTATGGAATATATCAAAGATAAAGAAGTTTGTGTAAATGTAATTTCAAAATCTGGTACTACTACAGAAACAGCACTTGCTTTCCGTCTTTTGAAACAATTTATGGAAGAAAAATACGGAAAAGAAGAAGCAAGCAAACGTATTGTGGCAACTACCGATAAAGCTAGAGGAACGCTGAAGACGATTGCAGATAAGGAAGGCTATGAAACATTCGTTATTCCTGATGATATCGGTGGAAGATTTTCTGTCATTACTCCTGTTGGTTTATTCCCAATTGCAGTCGCAGGTATCGATATCGATGCTATTATGAATGGTCTATCAAAAGGGTATGAAGATTTTAAGGATGCTGATTTGCATAAAAACATTGCGTATCAGTATGCAGTTGCACGTCGTATTTTAGAAAATCAGGGTAAAGATGTAGAGATGCTGGTATCTTACGAACCTCAGATGGTCATGGTAGCAGAGTGGTGGAAACAATTATTCGGTGAGAGTGAAGGCAAGGAAGAAAAGGGAAATCTTCCAACCAGTGCAAATTTCTCAACCGATCTTCATTCACTGGGACAATTTATCCAACAAGGGAAAAAAGTTCTATATGAAACATTGGTATTGGTTGATCAACCTGATGCTGATTTAGAATTCCCAAGTGATCCTGATAATGCAGATGGAATGAATTATTTAAGTGGTAAGAGTGTCGATTGGGTCAACAAAATGGCTTGTAAAGGCACATTAGAGGCACATGAGGTAACAGGAAATGTACCAAATATTTTGATTACATTGCCTGATATGAGTGCTGAAACTTTTGGTTACATGTGTTATTTCTTCTTCAAGGCTTGTGCAATTAGTGTTGCAATGTTGGATGTGAATCCATTTGATCAACCAGGAGTAGAAGTATATAAAAAGAATATGTTCCGTTTATTAGGTAAAAACTAAAGCAAAAGGCTATGATTCATTTATAGAATCAAGCCTTTTTTCATGCTTGAGCATAAATAGGAGGAAAGCAAACATAGAATCATAACAGGTGATGATATGAGCTAGATATCGTAAGGTAATAATTAATTTTATGGAAAAATGAAAAATATAAAAATAGCACTGGTCATATGAGTAAGAATATAGTATAATAGTAACAACGAAATGTAACCGATTACATTAGAGGAGGAATGCTTAATGAGTAAGAAATATGTTTACCTTTTTTCTGAAGGAAACGAACACATGCGTGATTTATTAGGCGGTAAAGGTGCTAATCTGGCAGAAATGATGAATTTGGGTATGCCAGTTCCTTTTGGCTTTACTGTAACTACTGAAGCATGTAATACGTATTATGATGACGGAGAAAAAATCTCTGAAGAAATTCGTAAGGAAATCTTTGATTATTTAATGAAATTAGAGGAGTTGAGTCAGAAGCAATTCGGTGACCCAAAGAACCCTTTGTTAGTATCCGTAAGATCAGGAGCAAGAGCGTCAATGCCCGGTATGATGGATACCATTTTAAATTTAGGACTCAATGATGAGGTTGTCGAAGGTGTTGCGACTTTGACCGGAAATCCACGTTTTGCATATGATTCTTATCGTCGTTTCATTCAGATGTTTGCAGATGTTGTCATGGGTTTAAATAAAGCAAAATTCGAAGAAATCATAGATGAAATGAAAGAAAAGAAGGGTGTAGAACAGGATACTGACCTTGATGCTGATGACATGAAGGAAATGGTAAAACGTTTTAAGAAATTCTATCAAGAAAGCTTAGAAGAGGATTTCCCTGCTGATCCAAAAGAACAGCTGTTTCGAGCAATCGAAGCGGTATTCCGTTCATGGAACAATCCACGTGCAATCTTCTATCGTAAGATGAATGATATTCCGGGAAGTTGGGGAACTGCTGTTAACGTACAGATGATGGTATTCGGTAATATGGGAAATGATTGTGGTACCGGGGTTGCCTTTACACGTAATCCAAGTACAGGTGAAAATAAGCTATATGGAGAATTCTTAATGAATGCTCAGGGTGAAGATGTAGTAGCCGGTATTCGTACACCTCAAACCATTGATCGTTTGAAAGAAACAGCGCCTGCTGCTTATCAAAAATTTACTGAAATTTGTGCTTCCTTAGAAAAACATTATAAGAATATGCAGGATATGGAATTCACAATTGAAAAAGGCAATTTGTTTATGTTGCAAACACGTAATGGTAAACGTACAGCAGCAGCTGCTTTGAAAATTGCTTGTGATATGTATGATGAAGGTATGATTACTCGTGAAGAAGCGTTGATGATGGTGGAACCAAAACAGTTGGATAGTTTATTACATCCACGTTTTGATGAAGAAGCTTTGAAAAAGGCCAAACCAATTGCATCAGCACTTCCTGCATCCCCAGGGGCAGCTTGTGGGCAGGTCGTATTTACTGCTGAACAGGCAATTGAGGAAGCTGCGCTTGGTCACAAGGTTGTTTTGGTTAGATTGGAAACCAGCCCAGAAGATATTGAAGGTATGCATGTATCCGAAGGTATTTTGACGGTAAGAGGTGGTATGACTTCACATGCTGCTGTTGTTGCTCGTGGTATGGGAACTTGCTGTGTTTCAGGATGTGGTGAAATTAAGATCAATGAAACAGATATGACATTTGAAGTGAAGGGTGTCACTTACCATTCAGGTGATTATATTTCTTTAGATGGATCAACTGGTAATATCTATGGAGAAAAAATTCCTACAGTTCCAGCTGAAATTTCAGGTGATTTTGAGCGCTTTATGAAATGGGCAGATGAGGTTCGTGTATTGAAAGTTAGAACGAATGCGGATACACCTAAGGATGCAGCACAAGCAGTTGCATTTGGTGCAGAAGGAATCGGTTTGGTTCGTACAGAACACATGTTCTTTGAAGGCGATCGTATCAAGGCAGTGCGTGAAATGATCGTATCTAAAACAGAAGGTCAAAGAAGAAAAGCACTTGCGAAATTGCTTCCAATGCAACGTGGTGATTTTGAAGGTATTTATGAGGCTATGCATGGATTACCTGTAACCATTCGTTATCTTGATCCACCATTACATGAATTCTTACCAACAAGTTCTTATGATATTGCACAATTAGCAAAAGATATGAATATTGATTTGGATGAATTACGTGGTGTTATTATGAATTTACATGAATTTAACCCAATGATGGGACATCGTGGATGTCGTCTTGCGATTTCTTATCCTGAAATTGCGGAAATGCAGACAACAGCTGTGATCGAAGCAGCGATCAATGTGAATAAAAAACATCCGGATTGGCATATTGAACCTGAAATCATGATACCACTTGTTGGTGATAAGGCTGAATTGAAATATGTAAAAGATGTCGTTGTTCGCACTGCTGAGGAAGTATTGAAACGTGAGAATGCGGAAGTAACATATCATGTAGGAACAATGATCGAGATTCCACGTGCCGCATTACTGGCAGATGAAATTGCAGAAGAAGCTGAATTCTTCAGCTTTGGAACAAATGACTTGACTCAGATGACCTTTGGTTTTTCAAGAGATGATGCTGGTGGATTCTTAAATGATTATTATGAGAAAAAAATCTTTGAACAGGACCCATTTGCCAGAGTAGATCAAAAGGGTGTCGGTAAATTAATTAAGATGGCTGTAGACTTAGGTCGCCAAGCTCGCCCAGGTATCAAACTTGGTATTTGTGGTGAACATGGTGGAGATCCTAGCAGTATTGATTTCTGTCACCGTATGGGATTGACTTATGTAAGCTGTAGTCCATTTAGAGTGCCTATCGCAAGACTAGCTGCTGCACAAGCTGCTATCACCAATAAAGAAAAATAATTTAAGACTTTGCTAGATTACTTAGGAAAGTGATGTAGTAAGCTCAATCAAACAGATGATAACTAGAGGAAGAACAAGCCTTTATAAATCATCTGTTTTTATAATATCGTTTTTTTTACGTTTGGATACTTAATCAAACTTATGGCATTTTTAAATTAAAGTTATAATAAAAAAAGAGGCATTTCTGCAGAATATGCTGAAGTGTCTCTTTACCATGTTAATCACAAGAGTTCTCATAAATGATCATCAAAGAAGCTGTTAGTTTTCCTCTGGGCGCATAACAGGGAACTTTTGATACATATATTCATCATCATAAGTATGATCAATCCACTCTCCGATTATGGAATAAGGCTTTATATTTTGATCTCGTAAAGCCATTCTGCCAAATGCAGTATAGGTCAAAATCACATCAAAGATAATAAAGATAAGAAGAATCATATATAGAGGGTGACCTATTTTATAAGGGATTTTTTCAAGCCATTTTGAAATGAAAGGATAGATGACTTTCATTAGAATGGTTCCGCCAATACCCCAGCCTATCATAAACGGTATCGTAGTTCGTCCCGCAATATTCAAGAAATAATCTGAATAATCCCAAAACTCAACATGAAAGAACGTATCGGCAATCCAACTTGTCATAAATTCCGTAACTCCTCCAATCAAGGAAGCATATAATAATGTTTTCCATAATGGACGTGCATCATTGTGTTTCCCTAGAAATAGGATGAAAATTGCGATCCCTACGCCATAAATAGGACTAAAAGGACCATAAAGCAGTCCTTGTCGATCAGAATAGGTGCCATATTTCACGAAGTTTAATATTTCTTCATAATATGTGCCTATGATACAGCCTATTACAAAAAAAATAAATATTTTTGTAAAACAATACCCCTTAGCAAAAATTTTAGTTTCCATGGTAAAACTCTCCCTTCTTTATCATCATACCATAGCAAGAATTATTACGGAAAAAAAGGAAGATTTTTATTTTCTATAAATGCATTTTGTATCATAACGTAGAATAGGAATCAATGAATGATGAAATTATTCGAATACATTAATTTAAAGTATTGAATACTATAAAAATAGGGAGTGAAATTACCTAATAAAAGTAATCTTAAAAATATTTTACAGACCTTAAATTATCAAAATCGCTACTGTTTTATTTAAAATTTTGTTTTTTATTCCCAATGAAGGTACCACTGGATAGGTTTTTTTTAGAATAGGTGTGTGAAAGTAAGTTTTTTACTATTTTATCCTTTCCTTTATAGAATATTCATTATACAATATTAACATATGTGGTCTTCCATTCATAAGAGGAGTGTAAGGATAATGCAAATCATAAAAAAAGGATACATAGGTGAACAACAAGCAATCTTTGAGCAGTTGGATGTTGGAATGAGTCAGGTTATTTTAAGTGAAAATATTGATATACTATGGTGCAATCACTATTTTTATGAATCACTTTGTTATCAAGAACAAGTGTTTCTTTCTTTATATCCTGATTGGAAGCACTGTTTATTTTCATATCCCAAGGAATTTCAGAAATTAAAGGAACTTCTTTTTATGATGAAATCGCAACATCGAAAGAAACAGACCTTAACCGTGCATCTTCCACATCATGAAAAAACAACCATCTGGGCTAAACTTACCATTACCTTATTGGAAGGAGCTATAGATGATCATCCTGTATATTCTATTTTATTCACAGATATTGATGATGTAATGCGAGAATTAGAAAATATAAGAGCAAGTGAAGAAGAGCGAGAAGAGAATTTCAAATGGATGATGTCTGAATACGCAGGCAATGTTTATATGAGTGATATGGATACCTATGAATTACTTTATGTAAATAAAATGGCCTGTCAGACGTTACAACATTCCGCAGATGAAGTGATTGGTAAGAAATGTTATGAAGTCATCCAAGGAAGGACCTCTCCTTGTCCATTTTGTACAAATAATCGTTTGAATAGAGAACAAACCTATGAATGGGAATTTTTCAATCCGAATTTAAATCGAACCTTTATGATTAAAAATAGAGAATTGAATTGGCATGGACATAGAACCCGAATAGAGCTATCTTATGATATGTTTAGCGCAGAATATAAATTAGCGAAAAAAGATCAGGAAAGAGAAGCTATTCTTCAGACGATTCCCGGTGCATTGGCACGTTTGGATGCTCGTGATTTTAGTAAAATCTTATGGTACAATGGTAGACTATTAGATATGATTGGTTATACGACCCAACAATTTGAAAGTGAATTAAATTCCCGTTGTACTTATATGAAGGAAGAAGATTTCAATCGTGCATCACAATTAGCACAAACATTGACAAAGACCGGAGATAATGTGATTTTTGAAGCTAATATCCTAACACGTGATAAAGAGGAACGTATCTTAATGATAACGCTGTGTTATATTAGTGGAGAAGACAGTTGGGATGGTATTCCTTCTTATTACAGTATTGCCTTAGATATCACAAAGGATCGAGTAGAACAAGCAAGACAAAGAAAAGCGTTGGAAGAGGCCTATGATACCGCAAGAGTAGCATCGCAAGCGAAAACGAATTTTCTATCCTCCATGTCTCATGATATCAGAACACCAATGAACGCCATTGTTGGAATGGCAACGATCGCTCAAGCAAATATCGATTCACAAGAAAAGGTACACGATTGTTTAAATAAAATTAATATATCTAGTAGGCATTTATTAAGTTTGATCAATGAAGTCTTGGATATGTCAAAAATCGAAAGTGGTAAGATCGATTTGATGTTGGAAACCGTTGAACTTTCTGAATTGGTTGAAAATATATCCAATATTTGTAGACCGATGATGAATCGTAAACATCAAGATTTTAAGATCGTAATCGATTGTGTCAATCATGAAAAGATCATTACTGATGGGGATCGTTTACAACAGATTTGTATGAATCTTTTGTCCAATGCAATGAAGTACACACCTGAACATGGACATATCAGCTTACAAATCCATGAAGTTCCTTCTTTGATACCGGGAAAGGGACGTTTTGAATTTATCTTTACTGACGATGGTATAGGAATGTCTGAGGAATTTATTCCACACATTTTTGAGGCGTTTTCAAGAGCTGAGGATTCTAGAATCAGTAAAATTCAAGGAACCGGTTTGGGTATGGCAATCACGGAAAATATCGTTCATATGATGAATGGAACCATAGAAGTGAAAAGCGAGCTTGGAAAGGGTAGTCAATTTATCGTGTCGATTCCCTTGCAGATACAAGAAGAGGAACAAAAGATAGACGAGCAATTGAGTGGTAACGCTGTCCTTGTAGTAGATGATGATCAGATCGTATGTGAAAATGCTGTATTATTGTTAAATGAGTTGGGTATGCGTGGAAAATGGGTGTTATCAGGTCGAGAAGCAATCACTTATGTAGTACAAGCACATGAAGAGAAGAATGATTTTTTTGCGGTCATCTTAGATTGGAAGATGCCGGATCTAAGTGGATTGGATACATTAAGAATAATCAGAAAAGAATTAGGAGATGATATACCGATCATTATTATCTCAGCCTATGATTTTACGGAAATAGAAGAAGAATTCGTCAAAGCGGGTGCAGATGCCTTTATCACCAAGCCACTATTTAAGTCTAAGATGCTTCATGTATTAGAATTGTTCTGTACGAGCAATCGATTGGATAATGCAAATACGGAGATAGAAGAAACATATTCTTCACTATGCGGAAAACGAGTATTATTAGCTGAAGATAATGAATTGAATCGAGAAATCGCAGTTGAATTACTTGCTTTACAGGGGATTTTAGTTGATTGTGCACAGGATGGTATCGAGGCCTTAGATAAATATAAAGCTTCTGATCTTGGTTATTATACCGCTATTTTAATGGATATCCAGATGCCGGAGATGGATGGCTATGAAGCAACGAAAGCCATTCGTCGATTGGATCGAGAAGATGCGAAGGAAATACCTATCATTGCATTAACAGCCAATGCTTTCTTATCCGATGTCATATCTGCGCAAAGTGCAGGAATGAATGATCATGTCGCAAAACCAATAGATGTAGAACATTTGGTTGAAGTATTACAAAAATATATCAAATAAGAAAAGGTCCATGAGTTGTCATGGGCTTTTATTGTTTGATTAAAATGTGAAATATTGTGAAATGGATCATATCAACTTGACTTAAAGTAAACTTTAACTGATATCATCTCTTCATCTGGTGAAGTTGAATGAAGAAATGAGGTGTTGAAGTGAAGAAATTACATTGTATACAGATAAATCGTCATATTCATACAAATAAATGGAGTATGCTATATTGTGAGGAATCAGCTTGTACGACTCGCCTTTTAACACGATACAATGTTAAAAGTCGCCAAAACGAAGGGTGTAAGTTTTCATGATGAAAACTGCTGTCATCTATTTTTCTCATACGGGAAATTCTCGTAATATTGCCAGATATATACAAAAAAGAGTTCCGTGTGATTTGTATGCTGTATTGGTAGAGCATCCATATGCGAAAACTTGTCAAGCCTTAACATTGGAAAACGGATCAATAGAAAAACGATATCAAAAGGATAAAAAAAGCATTATGGAAACATATGAACTGCTGATTTTTTGTACACCGATATGGTGGTATCGGATTGCGCCTGCATCTATCAACTTACTCAAAGAAATCGATACAAATGGAAAAGTATTGATTCCTTTCTTGGCACATGGTGGTTATGGAATCGGAAATAGCAGTGAGGAGCTTCATCAATATTGCCCAAATGCCCACATTCCATGGATCAACATCATTCCTTTTCATATGAAAAAAATGGCGATTTCATTTCAGGAATTAAACCAAATGATTAAAAACATCACATACATACAGAAAAAGGGTGTGAAGGAATGAAGGAAATCTATCAATTTTTTTCTAAAACAGAAGTAGAGAAACTACCAAAATATGCAAATTGCATTATAAATCAAGAAGATAACATATCAAACACGACATTAAGCAAAGAACAAGTGTTATTACTACAAACACTTTACCAGGCAATCCAACGATATAAAGAGCCTATCCTATGGCAATGTTATTTGCTGGTAGAAAGAAAGGCATTTCACATAGAAAGGGATGATTGGTGCTATTTATGTGATTTGTTAATAGAAGAGCTGAACGGAACGTTACCATTATTTGATTATGTAGATCAATTAAAACAAAGAGGAGTGTGAGGTGTATGGAATTTGTTGTATTAGACACACAGGAATACGATCGTTTTGCTAGAAATCATCCATATCGTAATTATCTTAACTCATTATATGCTTTTGAAGTAAAACGATATTATGGTTATGAAAATCACTTTGTAGGCGTAAAAAAGGATGGGGAGTTGCTGGGCGCTGCGGCGATTTCCTTATCCCCTTTAATGAAATTCTATCGTTATGCATATGCACAAAGAGGCTTTTTAATTGATTTTCAAGATCAGGAACTACTTTCTTTTTTTACAGAAAAATTGAAAAGTTATTTAAAAAAACAAAACGTCATTTATTTGCGTATGGATCCTTATGTGATGCTACAACAACGAGATGAGGATGGAGCAATCATTGAAGAAGGATGGAAAAATTTTGCCTTATTAAGTCATTTAAAAACCAATGGATATCATCATCAGGGATTTACCACCGGGTTTTCTTCAACGAGTCAAGTACGATGGATGATGGTGTTAGATCTAAAGGATAAGAGTGAAGCACAGATATTTCAAGAATTGAATCAAAGAACACGATGGAGCATTCGTAAAGCTGAAAGGCTTGGTGTCGAGATCAGAGAGCTAAAGGAAGAGGAATTAGATCGCTTCTATGAAATGATGGAATATACTTCATTTACAAGACATTTTTTGAACATGCCATTATCTCATTATAAAGCCCAGCGAGAAATTTTCGGAAGTGATAGAGCTAAATTTCTCATGGCATATTTGGATTGTGATAAGGTAACTCTACGCTTACAGGATGCTTATGATGAGAAAATGAAGGAGCTAAGTGAAGTTAAGCAAACTTTATTAGAGCATCCGGATTCTAAAAAATATCGTAAGAAAAAAGCTTCCATTCTGGAAGAGATGGTTGCTATGAAGCAACAAAGCGCACAAATAGAACAATTAAAGAAGAAACATGGGAATATCATTGATATCGCCACTGCTTATTTTATTCTTTATGAGAATGAAATTGTTTATGTATCCAGTGGAGCTTTTGATGAATTTCGCAGTTTTAATGGACCTTATGCTATTCAATGGTATATGATCAAAGAGGCATTGAACCAAGGTATCGCTCGTTATAATTTCTATGGTACCAGTGGGATCTTTCACAAAGATGCTCCGGATTATGGGGTGTATTTGTTTAAAAAAGGATTCCATGCACATGTAGAAGAGTTGATCGGAGATTTTATTTTACCGATTCAACCAATGAAATATCGACTCTATCGTAGATGGAAAGGAAAAATAGCCGAACTTTGATACGATATTATGCAATATTTTACTTGACTTAAAGTGTACTCCAAGTCTTACAATATAGATAGGAAAGGAGTGTAGGGATATGACCATTGCAGAAGTTAGTAAGAAGTATGGAATAAGTGCAGATACGCTTCGTTATTATGAAAGAATACACTTAATACCTCCTGTACATCGAAATACCAATGGGATAAGAAATTTTACGGAAGAAGATTGTAAATGGGTGGAGTTCGCAAAATGTATGCGAAATGCAGGAATTTCTATTGAGGCTTTGATTGAATATGTGGCATTGTTTCAACAAGGTGAGAAAACAAGAGAGTGTAGGAAGCAATTATTGATAGAGGAGTATGAAAAACTTTCGATACGAGTTCAGGAAATGAAGGATACCATGAAGCGTTTAGAATCGAAAATAGCCCACTATGATGATACTATTTTGATGGCAGAACACCGTTTAAATCGCCAAGAAGAAGAGGAATTAGCATAATTTTATAAATGTATTCGGTTACATGTAAAAAAGGAATTGACGTACCTTTTCACGATAGTATATTATTACTTTTATACGAATGAATGGTATTTGTAAAGAGGTACGTTATGCTAAAAAGAGAAAATACACCAGAAATAGAAACAACGAGGTTACGCTTAAGAAAAGTTACATTACAGGATGCCGATGCATTGTTGGCAATCTATCAAGTGGAAGGTATTCATCGTTATCGTCCATGGATTCCGTTTACGACCATATCTCAAGTGAAGGCCTATATTAAAAAAAGAATTTATCCTGTTTATCAAGAAAACATTGGATATTTTTATGCGATTGAAGATAAGTTGGATCATCAGGTCATTGGATTCATATCCATTGTCGGAATCGATGAGAATTTATGTAAAGGTGAAATTGAATATGGTTTGTTGAAATCTTATTGGGATGGTGGCTATGCCAAAGAAGCCGGTGAGGCAGTATTAAAAAAGGCAAAGGAAAACGGCTTTGCCAGTGTTTCTATATCACAAAGTACAGAGGTACCATATTGTGGTAAACTTATGGAACTTATTAAAATGCGCTATCGTTATAGCTTCCAGATGAGAAAACCTGGAAAGTTGATGATCACCTATCGATATTATCAAATTGATTTTGATTAACGAAGACCACATGGTCTTTTTTTTAATCGATCCAACCAAATTTTTTACATGCTTTCCAAATACCATCTCTTATATTTGTGTCAGTTACATATTTTGCTTTTTTCTTTAATGCTTCACAAGCATTTCCCATTGCGATGGAAAACCATTGTTCGTCAAACATAACCAGATCATTATAGTCATCTCCGAAAACAACAACATCTTTTGTGTCTGCACCAAGATTGGCTATCATATCCAAAATACCATCTTTTTTACGATCATGTTGAAACACCAGATAGCCTTTTTCCAGACGTAAATATCCGATAGCATCTTGCTTTGTAAGGCGATATTCTTCAACTTGTGGAATGGATATATATAACTTATAAATTTCCTTTACCTGATGGATATCAAAAGATGCATCAATGATGTAATGAGTAGCCTCTTTTCGCTCACCGCATTGGATCCTAAAGTCATCATTATTACTATATACATCAATAGAATCATCCAACATGGCAAGTACACCATAGCCTAATTGTTGTGCTTCATCATAAATATGAATGGCTGCTTCTTTGTTTAATGGGATATTTTGAATGAACTGATCTTGAATCACAAGACCGGCTCCACCACAACAAACCATATGATGTAAATGAACTTGTTCCATAAAAGGCCTTGCTTTATAATGTGCTCTTCCAGTAGCAATTGCTACAAAATGGCCTTCTTTTTGTAATGCCAGCAAGGCTTGTTGTGCAGATGGAACGATCTGCTTGCTAGCTTGATCAGTTAAAGTTCCGTCAATATCGAAAAAAAAGTATTTTTTATCCATAAGCTATCTCCTAATTTGCTTTTATGATAACGCAGCATATAAAAAAATACAACTCTCTCGAATGAAAAAAAGGGAAATGAACAAGCTAAATATGATGAGGTGAAATTATGAAAATCGGTTATGCATGTCAGTGTTTAAGCAATACCATGCCATCCTTTCGTACTTGTATCAAAAAATTTGCCAGTGAAGAAAATTTACTTTCGATCATCACACATAATCTTAAGGTATTAGATGAAATACTTGATTATAATCATGAACATGGTATACAACTATTTCGCTTAAGCAGTGATTTGATACCCTTTGGCTCCAGTCCGATCAATACAGTTGCATGGAGATCAATATTTGCTTCCTCTTTTCTTGCCTTGGGAGAGAAAGCAAAAGCATATCATATGCGTTTGACCATGCATCCAGGGCAATATACGATCCTGAATACTCCAAATGAGAATGTATGGCAACGCTCGGTGTTAGATTTACGATATCATTGTGATATCTTAAATCTTATGGGAATGGATACCACCAATAAGTTGATTTTACATGTTGGAGGTATCTATGGGAATAAAGAGGAAGCCATAAAGCGTTTTTTATCATCCTTTCCTAAATTAGATGAAGATATACAAGCACGTTTGATCTTAGAAAATGATGATCGATATTATACTTTGCAAGATGTATGGTCTTTGGCAAATCAATTACATATTCCGATTGTATTTGATAATCTTCATCATGCACTACTTCCTTCCTTTCCAAAGCTTTCTTTGCTACAGGTCATGCAAATGGTACAAAAAAGTTGGAAGAATCAGGATGGCAGAATGAAAATTCATTATAGTCAACAAGATCCTGATCGTAGGAAAGGGGCACATGCACACTATTTGGATCCGATAGCCTTTGTTTCATTCTGTGAGGATATCAAATGGATGGATATAGATATCATGTTGGAAGTGAAATCAAAAAATCTTGCGGCATTAGAGGCACTTGATCTTTTATATCCTAAACACTTTTGTGCTATAAAGACATGGAAGCACTATCGTTTTCTTGTGTTACGACATTCCATATCCATATTTACTAAACTAGAACAGGATGTTAGTCATATGGATGCATATACTTTTTATCAATGGATCCATACCGCATGTAGTATGATGGAGGAACAAGGTGCGATCTGTTATCGTCTTATGTTACAGGAATGGGCTCCTCGACTTCAAGAGGAACAAAAAGTAAAACTTACACGAGCTATCATGCGATATCAGGAGCATAAATTATCTGAACAAGGTGTGAAACAAGCATTTCTTACTGTCTCAAAAAGTATCAAAGAAGAGGATGATTATCTGTTTCTTTAAGGTATAAGGTGAACTGCTATGGCAATACTAATTGTGACAGGAGGAAATGATAATGAAAAAGAATATGAAAATTGTTGCGTGTGTTTTGGCATTATGTTCAATGATGAGCGCATGTAATGCGAAAAAAGATGTAGAAGATGCGAAAGATAAGGTAGAAAATAAGGCGAATACAGCCAAAAAGGATGTAGATGATAGCATTGATCATTTCATGAATTATTTTAAAGAAAAAGGTGTGAAGTATGAAAGTGATGAAACCATCGATCAAATGGATTTTGCTGCTTATGAAGGAAGAAGCTTCATGTTCAATGGATCAAGAGCATATTTATATCGAGTAAAAAGCAATGACGAAAACATGAAAAAGGTATTACAAGAAGCGAAAGATAAAGGTAAAGTAAAGGTTAATGTTGATAATAAGGAAAGTGAATATGCCGCTAGGGTCAATGGAGATTATTTATTGCTGTATGATACGAAAGCAGATATGCGTGAAGTATTAAATGCATTCCCAGGATATACACCAGGTACGACTACAACTACCACAAGTACACAAGAAGATACAGATGATCAATCAAACTCTAATACGGATACCAATACTGAGAAAGAGGATTAAACTTACGTTTATCCTTTTTATTTTACAAAGTGAAGAAAATATGCCATAATGTTTTTAGTTCTTACATAAATAATGTAAGAAAGTGTTGTATCATAAAGCCATCAGAAAAGAAAGGATGAGGTTTATGGTCAACGAACGTAGATTGGCAAGGGAATTATTAAATGCAGTGTATGATAAGGATTTAGAGCGTGCTGAGGAGTTGTTGGATTTTGGCGCTGATGCGAACTGGATCTTTAACGGATATCCGATCTTGCATCATGCAGTATGTAAAAAGGATCGTCGTATGGTGAAACTTCTGATTGAACGTGGTGCAGTTCAAATTGATAGTGCATTGGCATTTGCACAAGATCGAGGACTTACCGGCATGGTTTTATTATTACATCGCTATGGGGCTTCACCTAAACATGAATATATGAATGTTGCATTTGGCTATTATCCTAATCGTTATGCACCTATTGATTACCAAGCCCTATTACATCCATAGAAAGAGGGAACAACATGAATCGATGTGCGAATTGCATACAAATGTTGCTGTTATTACATGCAAGAGGATTTATGCGAAAAGAAGAATTGGCTGATGAATTAGGTGTGAACCTGAGAAATATCGTAGAATATCGAAAAGAATTAGAAGCAGCCGGATACACGATTATGACAACAACCGGAAAATATGGCGGGTACACTCTGGAAAGGGGTACCCTTTTGCCTGTACAAGGATTCACCACAAAACAAAAAAAGGCGTTACAAGAGGCCTTGGTTTATTTGAAAGAACATCCGGATTTTTATATGATCGAAGATTTTCAAAGTGCGATGGATAAGATACAAGCATCCAGTGCAATGCCGCATAGTTCAGCCGGGTTCTATCTGAACGATACCAAAGCCATCGTATCAAAACAGGTGCAAGAGATGATTCAATTGTGTGAACAAGCAAGACAAGAACATAGAGTAATCGATATGGAGTATAAAAGTATGCATGCTAAGACCTTCCAACAAATTCGTATTCATCCATATGAAATCTTAAACTATAAGGGAAGCTATTATTGTTTGGCATACTCTTTAAAAGCAAAGGATTATCGCCATTATAAATTTAGTGAAGAGCGTATGCGCCTTGTCACCATGAATGAGCTTACCTTTAATCGTGATATGGATTTCAATATCAAGGATCATGTCGGAAATCTTGGATTAATTCAAGATGCGGTGTATGAATTGGAGTTAGAATTATATGAAGAAACGGCTTTGTTAATGTCAGAAAAGCAAGTAGGATTGCATCCAGTCATACAATGGATCAGCGAAGATACGTTGCATTACTCCACGATCATGGAAGGAAAGATGGAAGTCATCAGCTTTCTTTTGTCACTAGGAAAGCAATGTAAAGTCATCAAACCGCAAAGTATACGAAAAGAAATCGAAGAAATATTACACGATATGCTAGGAAACTATCACTTTTCAGAATAATTCTGTTATAATCATTAAGAAAGTGAAGTGAAGAAAGATGTATCATGTATCTGATTTTAAAAAATATGAGCGATGTCAAAGAATGTTCTGGTTGTCACGAAAAGAACGAAAATCCATGATTCCTTTTGTGAATTATAATATGAATATGATGGAACTATGTCAAGAGTTGCTGATGATCAAAGATCCTTTTATCGGAGAAGCAAATGATGAAGGGGAAAGAGCGTTGGCTGCATTAGAGGAATATACGTGGCTTTTGAATGCCAGATTTGTATATGAAGACCTTAGAGTAAAGATACCAATCTTATATCAAGAAGCAGGAAAACGAATCGTTTATTTCACCTCTACCAACTGTTATCCAAAAGAAGGAGAAGCAAAACGGATGGCAGATACGCTATCTGTGTTAAGCTTATTGGGAATTGACGTTGATGAAGTATATCTCATTCATTTAAATGCGGATTATGTAAGAGACAAAGAGCTGGATGTTAGAAACTTACTTGTGATCAATGATCATTTATATAACTCAAAAAATCATTTAGGAAAGACGATCAAGGAATTGTTAAAAGCAAATGATCGAGATGTGGTAGCATTGTTGGAAGAACTTCGTTCTTGTGAAGCATGTGATGAAGTTTGCGCAATCAGAAGTAATGCTTGTACCAGAGGAATCAAATGTCCTTATTTTGAAGATTGTTTTGATGAGGAATTGGATCACACAAGCATTCTCCATCTTGTGCAATCGTCCAAAAAATACGATATGCATGAGGAAGGAATCAAGGATATCAAAGATGTTGATATCGAACGGATTGAGGGAACTCGTCATCAATATGCCCAGATCATGGCAGCAAAATACGGTAGATATGTAGATAAAGCGGCACTTCGTTGTTGGTTAAAGGATCATATTCAATATCCAATCAGCTATTTGGATTTTGAATGGGAAACCTATGCATATCCTCCATATCCCGGAATGAAACCATTTGATGTATTATGTTTTCAATATAGTCTGCATATTGAAGAAAGTGAACATGCACCTTTGAAACATGTCGGATTTATAGAAACAAAAGATTGTCGTATCGCATTTATCGAATCACTCATTGCCAATGTACCAACACATGGAACCATCCTTGTATATAACATGGAAGGTGCAGAAAAGCTACGTTTAAAGCAATTAGCGGTGCAATTTCCTCAATATGAAAAACAATTGGAAGCAATATGGGAAAGAATGGTCGATTTATCTCTTCCATTTTCTACCGGCAATATCTATGATAATCGTATGGCGGGCTTTTATTCTTTAAAAACCTTGGTGCCGATCTTTTCAGATTATAATTATCAAGATCTGGATATCTCCTATGGTATGGATGCGGTAGAGAAATTTCGGGAATTAGAACATTGTACACCAGAAGTTTCGAATCTTATCCGTGAACAATTAGATGCTTATTGTTCGATGGATACTTATGCGGAATATATTGTATTTCATGCAATTGAGAAGCTGGCATGGGAAGAATAAATTTATATCATAACGTGATCGCAATGCTCATCTTTGGTACCATTGGTTTATTTGTGAAATCCGCAGGTGTACCTAGCGCATTGTTGGCATGGTTACGTACTTTGATCGGAGCTATCATATTAGGCGCTGTCTTATGGTTTCAAAAAAAGCCGATCCATGTTGAAAAGGGACAATTAAAGTATCTGATCTTATCTGCTTTATTTCTTGGCTGTAACTGGGTGTTTTTATTTGAAAGTTATCGCTATACAAGCGTATCCAATGCAACCATTGCATACTACACAGCTCCTATTTTGATTCTATTACTTTCGGCGATCATCTATCATATGAAGCTGAAAGTAAAGGATGGTATTTGTCTTTTTTTGACCATGATGGGTTTGATTTGTATTACCTTTCAAGGTGGAGAAATCAATGTGATGGGCATCCTATTCGGTTTACTTGCGGCATTAGGATATGCTGGAGTTGTTTTGACCAATAAAAAGATCCATATGGAATCCATTGGTTTTACATTTGTTCAACTTGGAATAGCTGCGATTTTGTTGTTTCCTTATGTGATGATGCAACAAGAGCTTTCCTTATTAACTACGCTTACAATGCATCAGATTCCCTTTATTCTTATCCTGGGAATCGTCCATACAGGTCTTGCATATTTATTGTATTTTTCTTCTATTGCAAAGCTATCACCTGCTACGATCGCTGTATTTTCCTATCTTGATCCATGTACTGCCATTTTGTTATCCATATTCGTGTTACATGAAGGTAGCAGTATGATGCAAATCGTTGGTATACTATTGATTTTTACAGGAATTCTTTTAACTTCTTATCAGAAAAAAGGGAGAGAAGAGCATGTTTTATGAATATCATCAAGGCTTGAAACGTATAGAAATAGATACATGGGATGGTTCAACATTGCTATTTGGCATTGTTACATCTCAAGAAATGAATCAGCTTCATGAGCGATTACATTTTGATATCGCTACCATGCAAGAATATGAGCATGAATCTAAACGCATGCATCATAAAATGGATTCTTATTATGGCTATAATTTCGGTTTATTACAGCATATTACAAAAGGTAATCATGGGTTTTCAAAAATCAGAGTTGGGGTGTATGTTAATGCACAGGTAATACTGGTGATCTGTGATGATGAGATGTTTTGTCAAACCATTTTTCAAGCGGTCTATAAAATTAACCAAAAGACATTTTGTAAGGAGCATGTCTTATCGGCCTTGCTTCATTGTATCATAGTAGAGCATACGGATATGATAGAGCAAATGGAAACTAGATTGGCAACGATGGATGAACAGGTTTTAGAAAATCATATGAAAGATTTTAATACGCAAATTCGAAGTTTTAGGAATGAAATTTTGTTTTTGACACACTATTATGAACAATTCATGGATGTATGTGAAGAGCTGTTACAAGACGAAAATGGATTTTTTCAAATGGAGGAACTTCATCATCTTAGGATCATGTCAGATCGTATTCAAAGATTAGATAGCAATGTTCGTTTGTTAAAGGATTATATGGTTCAAGTACAGAATTCATATCAGGCCCAAGTCGATATGAACTTAAATCATATCATGTATTTCTTTACTGTGATCACCACCATCTTTCTACCTTTAACATTGATCGTTGGTTGGTATGGCATGAATTTTAAAAATATGCCGGAATTGAATTGGCGTTTTGGATATCCATTGGTGATCTTACTATCCATTATCACGGTTGTGTTATGCATTTTGTTTTTCAAAAAAAACAAATTATTAAAATAATCAGAAAGAAAATAGAAAAATGTTGACAAAGGCTAACTTTTGATATATACTATAGATGAAGTTAGATAAAACTAACAAAAGAGATTGCAGAATTTCCTTTCTCAAACATGCTTCTCTAATCCTCTATAACTTTACAACCAACCAAAAAAATCTGACTTCTTATTTAGGGATATGTGATAATCAAACATATTCCTTTTTCTTCGTCAAAAAGAACATCGCTTTTCCTTTTCCAAAAGAACAGAAGTATGGTAAACTAATATCGATTGGAGTTGAGAATATGGCTTTTTTACCGACAACACGAGAAGAAATGCTGGAACAAGGATTTGAACAGGTGGATTTTGTCTATGTCTGCGGGGATGCTTATGTCGATCATCCTAGCTTTGGCTGTGCCATTATTACCAGGGTCCTTCAGGCATATGGATATAGCTGTGCGATATTGGCTCAGCCAGATTGGCATAACGATGCAGAATTTCTGCAATTCGATGAACCACGACTGGGATTTTTAGTATCTGCGGGAAATATTGATTCTATGGTGAATCATTATTCTGTAAATAAACGAAGAAGAGATAAGGACTATTACAGTGATGAAGGTGTTATGGGCAAACGTCCTGATCGTCCGACCATTGTATATACTCAAATATTAAAACGGTTATTTCCAAATAAGCCTGTTTTAATTGGTGGAATCGAAGCCAGTCTTCGACGCTTATCTCATTATGATTATTGGGACGATCGTGTCAGAAGAAGTATCTTGATGGATTCTCAGGCAGATTTATTGATGTATGGAATGGGAGAAAATACGATCATTGAGGTAGCGGATGCCTTGGCTAGTGGTTTAGAAGCAAAGGATATTTGTTATATCAGAGGTACGGTATGGAAAACAAAATCCTTGGAATATCTTAGTGATTATTTGATGCTACCAAGCTATGAAGAGGTTTGTAAGGATAAAAAAACATATGCCAAAAGTTTTCATATTCAACATGAAAATATTGACGCTATCGCTGCCAGTGTACTTGTAGAACCATATGATGGCTGGTATATCGTTCAAAATCAGCCACCACTTCCATTGACACAAGAAGAAATGGATTTCACATATTCTTTACCGTATGAGCGAACGTTTCATCCAAAATATAAATACATACCGGCCATTGAAGAAGTACAATTTTCCATTGTATCCAATCGTGGGTGCTTTGGATCTTGTGCCTTTTGTGCCATCACTCATCATCAAGGAAGAGTGATTTCGACACGAAGTAAGGATAGCATCGTAGAAGAGGCCAAACGTATCACCGATATGCCGAACTTTAAAGGCTATATTCATGATATAGGCGGTCCGACCGCAAATTTCTCAAGAGAAGCGTGTGATAAACAAAGGGAATTCGGAGCATGTAAGACACGAGAATGTCTACATCCCAAACCATGTGGAAATTTAGTTGTTGATCATAGCCGATATTTGGAAATTTTAAGAGCAGTCAGAGAATTACCGAGAGTAAAAAAAGTGTTTATTCGTTCCGGTATTCGCTATGATTATCTTATGTATGATAAGAATGATGAGTTCTTTGATGAGCTTGTTCAACATCATATCAGCGGTCAGTTAAAGGTGGCACCGGAGCATATCAGTGCAGAAGTATTGGATAAGATGGGAAAACCGAGAAAAGAATTATATCTGAAATTCGTTGATAAATTCAATGCGAAAAATAAAGCGTTCCAAAAGGATCAATACATCGTTCCTTATTTGATGAGCTCCCATCCTGGAAGTGATTTAAAGGCAGCCATTGAATTGGCTTGTTATTTAAAGAAAATTCATCATACACCAAAACAGGTACAAGACTTTTATCCCACACCTGGAACACCTGCGACTTGTATGTATTATACAGGACTAGATCCTAAGACGATGAAACCTGTTTATGTCGCAAAAACACATGAAGAAAAGGCAATGCAACGAGCATTGATGCAATTTACCTATCCGCAAAATTATGATTTGGTGTATCAAGCATTAAAACAAGCAAATCGTATGGATCTGGTAGGCAATGGTCCTAAATGTTTGATCCCATATCAGAAACCGGGCAATGCTTCTTTGTGGAGAAAACAAAAGGATAGAGGAAACAATGGAAAAAAGAGAAGCTATACGCAAGCGGATAAGCGAAAAAGGTAAGAGAATCACATGAAAATCTTTCGACAACTTATTTTGGTGTTTGGTTTTTATTATGCTGGAGAATGGATAGCAAGCTTGCTTTCTTTACCCTTACCGGGTTCTCTTATCGGTATGATCCTATTGTTTCTAGCACTACAATTTCATATCCTTCAATTGAACCATTTGGAAGAAACTGCTGATTTCTTGCTAGGACATTTGCCGTTTTTCTTCATCCCTGCAGGAGTTGCTTTAATGGCAAACTTTATGCATATTCAAGGTATTTGGATACAAATACTGATCGTGTGTCTGTTGACGACCATTGTCACCATGGGGTTGAGCGGGAAATGTATTCAAAAGCTAATGGAAAGGAAGAAAACATAATGGATGAATTGTTCTTATCTCCTATGTTTGGGATTTTATTGGCATTGATTGCATTTGAAATCGGATTATGGGTTCAGAAAAAAACGAAGTTGTTGTTATGTAATCCATTATTGATTGCCATTGTGTTGATCATCTTGATCCTTATGGTCAGCGGTATTCCTCTTTCCTCGTTTGAAAAGGGAGGAGCGATGATTTCTATGTTTTTAGGCCCTGCGACAGTTGTATTGGCAGTTCCTTTATATCGACAGGTGCATAATTTAAAACATTATTTTATGCCTATCATGATCGGAATCTGTACAGGTGTAGCTTGTGGATTGATATCGACCTTGCTTTGTGGCTTGCTTATGGGCTTTGATATGGAAATCATTGCAAGTATCTTGCCGAAATCCATTACCACTCCAATTGGAATTGAATTGAGTCTTCAACTTGGTGGGATTCAAGCGGTTACGGTGTTAACGATTTTGGTAACCGGTATCATGGGAGCTGTCGTCGCAGAACCGGTGTTTCGTATCTTTCGTATCGATCATCCGATTGCAAAGGGTGTGGCACTTGGTACCAGTGCCCATGCCATAGGCACAAGCAAAGCATTGCAACTAGGTCATGTAGAAGCAGCGATGAGCTCTCTTGCAATTGGTGTAAGTGGCTTGATGACAGTATTGGTAGCACCAATTCTTTGGAATATGATCGTAACGTTTTTATAGCTTATAACAAAAAAAGGAAAATCATTAGACATGAATTTCCTTTTTTGTTGTTTCTAAATTATGAGGAAGCTCTGAGTTCTTCATAAACTTGATTGATTTGAGACCAGGTCATTTGATCAATGATACCATGGATCGATAACCCAAGCAAACGTTGAAAAGCAAGTACGGATTGATGTGTAGTTTCAAGAAACATACCATCAATCTTTGGTTTTGGAATGGAGGAGTAGGATAAAGAAATGATTTGTAGACGACTTTGCATCAGTAAAACATCATCTCCATGAGAATATAATTGTAGTGGAGTGCCTGGGAATAAAGGCCTTCCTTCTCCGGGAAGATCACTTTGTTCGATTTGTGCGGCAGTATCGAAAATGGCATCCCAAGTGGCTTTTTTTGTGATACCATCTACAGGTAATCCGAAAACACGCTGAAATGTGCAAACTGCATGTTTGGTACCAGTTTCAAACATACCATCCATCACAAGTACAGGGATCGCAGGATATTGGGAGGCAATTGTATTCAATGCTTTTTGAAGTAGCAATACAGCTTCACTATGCTCCTTTTCCTGAAAGGCATGGCCCGGATAAGTTGAAGAGCCACATCTTTGATCTTGTGTGTATTCCTGCACGACTTCGTCTACGATGTTACTGATGGAATCAAAAATATTACGGTCCTTGACATAAGCTGGATCAAAATAAGCAGTATTGGTGATGTCAAAGGAATATCCCTGTTGACGATACCATTGACTTTCCATCATATGAAGGATCATACGTAACTGATCTCTGATAGCGGCCTTTAATGCTTGATATGGCCAGGTAGGATATAGCTGAGAACAGGCAACATTCTTCAAATAGGAAAGAAAAGGCATAGTAATGGTTTCACCCTCTTGATACACTTGTCCAAGATGAACCGTAATCGTTTTCGATAAAAGGTCAAATCGATCAGGGGGTGTTTTTTTTATTTCATCTTTGACAGGTTCCATGGTTATAGAAAGCGAAGTATGGCTACCTTTTTTGATGGTTACTTCCGAATGAGTACGCACATATCCTTGTTTGAAACCTTCAATGAGATATGTTTGTTTGCTATCCGCAACATAAAGGGGAATCGATGTGATTTCACCTTTTTCATCACTTAAGAAAAAATCCTCATAGAGAAGCAAATCTTTATCAAAGCGGCAAACTCTAATATTGACAAATGCTAATGATGCTTTGTGATCACGTTGTGTTATATCAATGTCTAAATAACCTGTTGCGATAATTTCACCCCCTACCTTACCTTATGAGATAGGCCGAAATCCGCATGGGAATATGCCTAGAACGTAAATCAAATTTATGTGAAATATGTGAACAACTTATAGAATTATGGAAACACGAGCTCAATGGTTGACGAAATACAAGGATGGCATTACTATTTGATGTGTAAATATTTCACGCATGAAATATTTTGATAAAGGAGGTGGTGGTATGCAAGATGAGGAAATGATTTTTCGTTTATTGAGAAACATCATGTCCAATCTTTCCATGCAAATGAACCGCTGCTATGAACCTTTTGGAATCACCGGTGTTCAGTGCCTGGTGTTAATGGAAGTAGCTACCAGTGATGAGGAATTGAAAATCAGTGAGCTTGCCAGACGACTGATGATGAGTAATTCAAATATCTCTGCAATTGTCAAACGATTAGAACAGCACGAGCTGTTGGAAAGAAAGCGAAACAAATTGGATGAAAGGGTCGTAACACTTTCCTTGACAAAAAAAGCAAAGTTATGTATGAAAGAAATGCGGAAATGTAAACGTCATGAACCAATGTTATATTGTTTAGATGATCAGCAAAGAGAACAAATCATAGAGAGTCTGAAATTATTAGATCAGGCTGTTTTGGGAGGTAATGGAAATGAACAAAACGAATAAAAAGAAAAGACCGTTATATTTTTACTATATCATCATATTGATCGTTATTTTAGTAGGCAATTATGTATTATCTAATTTCATTTATAACAATCATGTAGAGGAAGTCAGTTATAATCAATTTTTGACAGCAATCGAAGAAAAGAAAATCGATAAGGTCAATATTGGAGATGAAGATATCACCTATACCATCAAAGGTGAAGAGAAAAAGGCTTATCAAACGGAAACCATAGAGAATGATCTGACACTTGTGGATAAGCTACAAACAGCAGGCGCTACCTTTACAAGAGAGCATGCACAAGAAATGAATCCATGGCTTTATTTGTTGTTGACGATCGTATTGCCATTGCTTTTATTCTGGTGGTTAGGAAACCATATGTTTAAGAAAATGCAAAACAAAATGGGAGGAGATTCCATGAGCTTTGGTGGTGGCGGTTTTGGCAACTTTGGGAAAAGTGATGCAAAGGTTTATGTGAAAAGCCAAAGTGGTAAAACGTTTGATGATGTCGCAGGACAGGAAGAAGCGAAGGAAGCTTTACAAGAAATGGTAGAGTTCTTAAAAAATCCAGGGAAATATAAAGCCATTGGTGCACAGATGCCAAAAGGAGCACTATTGGTAGGTCCTCCTGGTACCGGTAAAACATTATTGGCAAAAGCTGTCGCAGGAGAAGCGAACGTACCATTCTTTTCCATCAGCGGTTCGGAATTTGTGGAAATGTTTGTCGGACGAGGTGCTGCACGTGTGCGTGATTTATTCAAACAAGCAAGAGAAAAAGCGCCATGTATCGTCTTTATCGATGAAATTGATACCATAGGTAAAAAACGTGATGGTGCAGGTTATGGTGGGAATGATGAACGAGAACAGACCTTAAATCAGTTGTTAGCTGAAATGGATGGTTTTGACGGTTCTACTGGTGTCATTATTTTGGCAGCAACCAATCGTCCGGAATCTTTAGATCAGGCATTGCTACGTCCGGGACGATTCGATCGACGTATACCGGTGGAATTACCGGATCTATCAGGGCGAATCGCAATCCTACAAGTACATGCGAAAGATGTGAAAATCAGTAAAAATGTAGATTTAAAAGCAATTGCTCGTGCAACTGCCGGAGCAAGTGGCGCAGAACTTGCCAATATTATCAATGAATCAGCCTTGTTAGCGGTAAAAGATCATCGAAATCAAGTAATTCAAAAGGATCTGGAAGAAGCTGTAGAAACAGTGATTGCCGGATATCAAAGAAAAAATGCGGTCATATCTACCAAAGAAAAATTAATCGTGTCCTATCATGAAATCGGTCATGCCTTGGTTGCGGCAAAATCTAAAAATAGTATGCCTGTGACAAAAATCACGATTGTTCCTAGGACAAGTGGTGCACTAGGCTATACGATGCAAGTACCTGAAGATGAATCTAATTTAATTACAAAGGAAGAAGCATTTACGAAGATCGTGACCTATTGTGGTGGACGAGCTGCAGAAGATCTGATTTTTCATTCTATTACCAGTGGGGCAGCCAATGATATCGAACAAGCTACAAAAGTGGCAAGAAGCATGATCACTCGTCTTGGTATGAGTGAAGAATTCGGTATGACAGCTTTAGAAACCATCAATCAAAAATATTTAGGCGGAGATGCATCCTTGACATGTAGTGATCAAACAGCAACCAAGATCGATGCAGAGGTCATCAAATTAATCAAAGAAGCCTATGAAAAAGCGTATCGTATATTAGAAGAGAATAAGGATAAGCTACATGAACTTGCGAAATTCCTGTATGAAAGAGAAACCATTACCGGAGAACAGTTTATGGAAATTTTAACACGTAAACCATTGTTAGAAAACGAAGTACATGAAGCAATTCCTAATCAATCACAAGAATAGACGAGTCGTGGGGAAACGACATAAATCGTTTCCTCTTTTCTTTTTAAAGTGTTATAATAGCCCTGTTATAAGGAGGAATTTGATATGCCAAATATCATTACACATAAAATCTTCGCAGAAGAGGTTCTAAAAGAAATAACGAAACAAGATATCAAGGGAATGATAGACCGACACCCACAAATTTTCTATATCGGAAGCAATGGTCCTGATTTTTTATTCTTTCAACATGCGAAACCATGGGAAGCAATGAAAAGTCATACGCTCAATCATTTAGGAAGTGCGATGCATGCTGTACATATCAATGACTTCTATCGTGTCGCTATGCGTTGTATCAAGGAACAAAAACATCCGGATGTCAAAGAAGCAATGAGCGTATATTTATTTGGACATTTGTGCCATTGGGCATTAGATATGAAAACACATCCTTATATATTTTATCGTACGGGAAATTGCAAAGGCGTAAGTGCCGGGTATCACCATCGATTTGAATCTATGATGGATACGATGATGCTAGAGCGTTATCATAATTTAAGTATTCGTGATTATCGTGCTTATGAAATATGTGAATATGATGAGGATATCTTGCGTGCTATCTCACGTATTTATGTTCCAGTAGCAAAAGAGGTCTATCATGTAGAAGTAAAAGTGCATGATATTAGAGAAACACTGAATTCTTGGTATGATATACAAAAGTTACTCTATGATCCTAAGAAAATGAAATATAAGGCATTAAAAGGCGTCGAAACCATCATTCGTAAACCATGGATGATTTCAGGTAATGTCGTGAGGCCGGATGTTGAGGATCGATATGATATCTTGAATGAAGAAAAACATATTTGGTATCATCCATGTGATGATCATATTAGTTCTAATGCAAGTTTTCTAGAATTATTCAATGAAGCAATCAAAATCGCAAACACAGTATTAGAGAAGGCATATGGGTGCGTGGAATATGATGCTGATATATCTGGAGTGATGGATATTTTAAAGGATCGTGCATATGATACTGGTATGGATGGAGAACGTGAAATGAAATATTTTGATATCATTTATGAAGAAGCATCCTAAAAATAAATCAACGGAGGTGTCAATGAAATTATTTGATTTACATGCGGACATCGGCTATGATGTCATGGAAGAGAGCGCAAAAGGAAACGATCACGTGGTAAGAGATGTGCATTGTAAGAAATTTGATCAAGGTGAACTTGCTTATATCGCAATGGCCAGCTATTTTGAAGGTGTCGAAAGTTGGGAATACATGCAAAAGATGGTTCTTCAACTAAAGCGACAAATTATAGAATGTGAAGATTTAGAATTGGTGCTTACCAAAGATGATCTCTTTGATAATTCCGGAAAAAAGAAAGCGTTGTTGACCATTGAAGGTATGTGTGGAATTAAAACACAGCCAAGAGAATCTATAAAATGGTTATATGATCAAGGCATTAGAGTAGCTTCCTTTTGTTGGAATGAGGAAAATGCATTAGCTACCGGAGTAAAAGGTAATCCTAAACGAGGGTTAAGCGAAATGGGCAAAGAGGCATTAAAGGAAATGATCGATTTAAATATGATCGTTGATGTATCTCATGCAAACGAAAAAACATTCTGGGATATCATGGAACTAGATCCCGGCATCGTGATCGCAACTCATTCAAATGTGAGAGAGCTTTGTGATCATCCAAGAAATCTATGGAAAGAACAATTGATGGCAATAAAAGATCATGGCGGTGTTGTCGGTGTGGTATCAGCGCCACCCTTTGTTTCTACTCATTCAGAAAAGCAAGATATTCCACACTTAGTTCAACATGTAAGGCAGTTAAAAGAATGGATCGGTATTGATCATATCGCTATCGGTTTTGACTTTATGGATTTTTATGATGATGCGGATACGTATGGCGCTATAGAAACTTTATCGAATGCAACTCAGGCACAAAATTTTGTCAAAGAGCTATATGCGCAAGATTTTTCTGAGGATGAGATTCGAAAGATTTGTTATGAGAATGCAAGAAGAGTGTTATCTGTTGCGTATGAAAAAAACCAGTGATTACTGGTTTTTTAATGCATTACTTTATCGACAAGAAGCTGATAGGCTTGATCGATATCTTGAATAGATAAAACAGCTTGCTCCATGGGACACATACCATCCTTTTTTCGATTTATGATATATGGTACTAAGGTATCATAGCTAATAGATATGTTATGTGCTTGTAGAATCTGTAAGGCATGTTCACTGATGATAAGTGCGTGAATCTTTTTCACACCACCATATACCATCAACATAGCGGCAGCTTTACCAATGACTTTATCCACAAGGATGCTGTCTTTAAGTCGATCTTGTTCGATGAAATGTAATAGGGGAAGAATACCATGTGCATGCTCCTTATAAATGGAATCCTTTTGCTTTACGATGCAACTTAAACCTTCCTCTAACAATTGTTGTTTTAAATCCTGCATGTTATGCCCACCTGCTTTCTTGTATGAAAAAAGACGATGTTTATTTATCGCCCTTACAGTATTAGTTTATCACATTATTCCACAAAATGTAAGACTGTTAAAATAGATTTTTTATCGTATAATATAGGTATAAACAACAAGGAGGGATTTTATATGAAAGTCCAAATCTACGGAAAAAATATTACAGTTACAGTGGCGATTGCCGAGAAGATCGAGAAGAAGCTATCTCATCTTGAAAAATACTTTATAATTGATGAAAACGTGGTAGCAAATGTGGTGGTACGTGTATATCCAAATAAACAAAAAATCGAGGTTACGATTCCTACTAAATACGCAGTTTTACGTACAGAGGTCGTTGATGATGATTTATATGCTGCCATTGATAAAGCAATCGATAAATTAGAAGATCAGATTCGTCGTCAGAAGACACGTCTAACAAGAAAGAACAAAGAAAAACTAGCATATGCTTTCATTGAAGAAGATTTCGAAGTTGAAGACGGTGAAGATGATGAAGAACTTGTAAAGACAAAATCTATTGTACCGGATACGATGGAATTGGATGAAGCAATCATGCGTATGGAAATGTTAAATCATAATTTCTTTATCTATCGTGATGATGAAACCAGTGAAATAGCTGTTGTCTACAAACGTCATGATGGTGGCTATGGGTTGATCGAAACTGAATAAGATATGAAAAGTCCGAAAGGACTTTTTTTCAACTTAATAAACAGATAAAAATAATGAAATAAAGGTATTAGTAGGATATAATATAAGTAATAAGGATGGTGATGTTATGGAGAAGAAACGATGCCATTGGGCACAAAATGTTCCTGAAATATATGAAGTCTATCATGATGAAGAATGGGGCGTGCCACAACATGATGACAAACGATTATTTGAAATGCTGATCTTAGAAGGATTTCAAGCCGGATTATCTTGGTTGACCATTTTAAAAAAAAGAGAAGCATTTCGCAAAGCGTTTGATTATTTTGATGTTCAAAAAGTGGCCAATTATACAGATGAGAAAATAGAAATCTTGATGAATAATGCAGATATCGTTCGCAATCGCAGGAAAATAGAAGCTAGTAGACGCAATGCTCAGGTATTTATGCAAATTCAAAAAGAATACGGAAGCTTTGATTCTTATTTATGGGGATTTACTGAAAATCAAGTTGTATATGATCATGGCGATATTATTCCTTCCAGTACACCATTATCTGATAACATCAGCAAAGATTTGAAAAAAAGAGGTATGAATTTTGTGGGAACCACCATTATATATGCCTACTTACAAGCTGTCGGTGTGGTTCATTCTCATGAACAAGAATGTTTTTTATATCATAAAGCATCCTAGGTGCTGTAAAAAATGCAGTACCTACTTTTTTAGATCTAAATACAACTGACAGTTGATTTTATCAGTTTTACATCCATTGTTATCAACTAACGATACTTGTATGATGAGAGTGTAAGTTGAGAAAGGAGAACTTATGGTCACCATTGGAAAAAAGATTCAAGAGCTTAGGAAAACACAACATGTAACACAGGAAGCACTAGGAAATGCGGTTGGAGTATCTACTCAGGCTGTATCCAAATGGGAATGCGGAGGTACACCTGATGTTGAATTACTACCGGCGATAGCAGATTTCTTTCATGTTAGTATTGATTATTTATTTGGCAGAAATCTTGCAGAAGAGACAAGCTTATCTATGTATGTTTATCAACAAATTCATAAACTACCTTTGAAAAAACGTCCTATGGAGGCTTATCATCTTATGTATTCTCTTATGAATGCTTGTAATGAATATGATGAGATTTCTATGGTCATGCAAACAGAGAAGATGCAAATGTATCATAAAAAGGAAATGAATTTTCAATATGAAATGGCCAATGATCATGTGATTTCATTGATGTCCTTAATGGATCATTTTCCTTATTTCATTTTTATGCCGGAACCTGAAGAGGGATACAAAGATATGTTGATGAAGCGAGAAGAATATGAAGAACTATTTGCCTTCCTAGCGAAAGAGCATCGATTTCATATACTGTATGAACTTTATCAAAGAAAAAAAGGATTTACGGTAGAGCTGTTGGTAAAACAATGTCATATTCCTAGAAACGATGTAGTACAAATTTTAAAAGAGTTTATGGAAAGAAACTGGATCATAAAGGTAGAAGTGGAAACAGATGAAAGTGATCTTGCTGTCTATGTACTCAATGAGAATTTCGCTTTTTTGGGCATGTTAATTTTTGCCAAAGAATTAAACAAGAAAACCACAACAGGTTACACCATTGTGTTACGTGAAAAGCCAATATTAAGTGACCATAAAATAAAGAGATGAACTTAAAGAAAAGAATATTTCAGCACAATAAGATCTATTATTTATGTGCATTGATGGGTGTGTTCGTCAATACCGCATTGACAGTATGGATTGCTTTTTTGTTAAAGGATTTTACAGACATTGCAGCAAGTGGTAATATGGAAAACTTAAAACACATGTTATTTCAATTCCTTGTGTTTTTGATCCTATTTGTTTTGTTTGATGCATTTGGTTTCTATTTTAAAAATCGCTTCATTGAACGAGGACTACGCCAGTATAAAGAATATGCGTTTGATCAAATCATGGCAAAGCATATCGCCAGTTTTCAAAAAGAGTCAACAAGTACGTATATTTCGGCGTTGAATAATGATGTTAACAGTATTGAACAACATTATTTAGAGGGTAGCTTTCTTATTTATACACAATCTTTGATGTTTGTAGGGGGCTTATGTGCCATGGCATATTTGAATATCAAGATGACAATAGTAGTGATCGTGGTATGCTTGCTTCCGTTGATCGTGTCAATTGCATTTGGTAATAACATCAATGAGGCAGAAAAAAATACTTCTTTACACAATGGAAGATTTACCGGATTGATCAAAGGCCTTTTGGATGGATTCACAGTGATCAAAAGTTTTCAAGCGGAAAAAGAGATTGCAGGTAATTTTGCTTATGAAAACGGATTAGTAGAAAAAGTAAAACGAAAACGTCGAGATTTGATTTCTTTGGTTACGTTATGTTCGGCAACCGGTGGATTGTTGGTTCATATCGCTGTGTTTGGATTTGGTGCTTTTCTTGCTGTTCACGGTGAGGTCACGGTTGGAATATTGGTTGCGTTTGTACAATTGACCAATTATGTTGTATCACCTTTACAAACAGCGCCGGCGTTGATAAGCGCAAAAAAAGCAAGTGCTACCTTGATGGAAAAGCTAGAACAGCTGTGTCAAAGGTCTGAAGAAAAAAGAGAACTTACGACATTAAACTGTTTTAAGGAAACGATAGAATTTGATCATGTCAGCTTTGGTTATGAGGATAGCCTTGTACTTCAAGATGTGTCATTTACCTTGGAAAAGGGAAAAAGTTATGCAATCGTAGGGGCAAGTGGAAGTGGAAAATCTACCTTACTTCAGCTATTGTTAGGGTATCATGATTATGATGGAGATATTCAAATGGATGGAATTTCCTTAAAACATATGATTAGTGATGGTTTATATGAAATGTTCGGTATGATCCAACAAAATGTCTTTATCTTCGATGACAGTTTAGAACATAATATCACCATGTATAAATCATTTTCAAAAGAAGATATGGAAGAAGCAATCCATAGGGCAGGGTTATCTAAGCTTTGGATGGAAAAAGGCAGAGAATATCCTTGTGGTGAAAATGGATGTCATTTATCGGGTGGTGAAAAACAGCGTATTTCTATTGCGAGAACATTATTGAAGCATACACCGATATTATTGATGGATGAAGCTACTGCGGCATTGGATCAAGCAACAGCAACGGCAGTAGAACAGGCAATCTTAAATATGGAAGGATTGACTAGAATCATTGTAACACATAAACTACAGGAAAAAATACTTCGTCAATATGATGAGATTTTAGTGATCGGACAGCATCAGTTAATAGAGAAGGGGAGCTTTGATGAGCTTTATGAGAAGAAAGGATATTTTTATTCCTTATATACGATTGCTACTTAAAGATGGAGAACTCCATCTTTTCTTTTGAATTTTTTGAAAAAAAGGTTGAAATCATTTAGAAAGTTTGGTATTATAGTTAAGCAATTAAAAGCAGATGTCTACATAGCTCAGCTGGATAGAGCACACGCCTTCTAAGCGTGCGGTCGTAGGTTCGAATCCTACTGTGGACGCCACTATAAAAAATAACCCGATGAAGATCGGGCTTTTTTATTTTAATGCAATATGTAAAAGGTATGAGGTCATAATGCTCATACCTTATACGCTTATGAAAAATCAATGATGTCATTTGGATCGAAATTTTGTAACTGTTCTAACATGTGGTTTCGTTTGCTCTCGATGACATCGTTTTGATTCTGATAACAGGTACAATGATGTTCAAAGATATCTTTCAGCTGACCAACGGTGATTTTATTATCAATGCACGCTACATTTTTTTGATTGATGGTAATATTCCATAACCCAATATCATTAAGATAAGCAAACCCAAGTTCTGGAATGGATAAAGGTACTGCTTGAGCCAGATATCCCTTTTCCTTAAATATATCCTCTATCTTCATATCATTACCTCGATTCTTTATTTCTTAATCATGATAATACAGAAATTCGTGTTTGAAAAGAGTTGTTTTCATTTTTATTGGAAATGAATTATCACCATATTGTGTGAAAATATGCAAATAGTAACGTGAAAACACATGTTTGTGTACTTTAGAATTGATAAAACCTAGGAAATATGCTATATTAATGTATGTTTAGTCGTAAAGGAGAAGCCATGGATAGTTATTATGAGGATATTCTGAAAAAAGTAGAAAATCTTAAACAAAATCAAGGATATGATGAATGTCTGAAGATTCTTGAAGAAGAACTTTCTATGCCTTATATTCCAAGAGAATATGAGGAACGCTTGATTGCTGATTACAATGAATGTCGTGCAGTTATCAGGCAGGATGACCGTAAACAGACTGTTTATGATGAAGAAGATATTGCTGATCTTTTAAATGGAAGTCTGGATGAAGCATTTCTTGCGATTGAACAATTGAAGAAAAGTAATATTCGTAATCATTTGACAGAGATACAGGATTATTTGATGAATGATCCTCATTATCTTGTGCGCTCCTTTCTCATGGAAGCGATGATGGAACAAAACATCACAGATGAGATCACTACGCTTATCGACGGCTTAGAGGTCACGTTCACACCATGCTATATCGAAGCTCCTATGGAGAGTGACGGTGTTGTCAGTGCAATTGAGTTGTTACGGGAATGGTTTGAGAATGAAGATCCTAGCTTCTTGATGATGTGTGTGGAGTCTCTTGTCAAGGAGGCCTATCTTAAGCTACCTTTCAATGTAGAAGAAGATGAGGCAATGAATCTGGCAGTGGCAATTGTATGCTATGTATTTATCGCAAGTGATAATCGTGAAGGAATGGAATTGTTCTTAAAAGAAAAATCACTTGGTCAGTATCAAGGTTATGAATTATTATTAGATAAGCATGAAATGTAACATGATATGTAGGAGGTATGAACAATGAGTTCAACATGGGAATTAAAAGAAAAATCACAAGGTGAATTAAAGACAACAGTAGAAGGTGAAGCTTGGCAGAAGGCTCAGAAAAAAGCATTCAAAAAACTGGCAAAGAAAGTAAATCTTCCAGGATTTCGTCCAGGACAGGCTCCAGAAGCTTTGGTGAAAAAACACATTAGTTCACAGAATATATTGATGGAAGCAATAGATGATGTTGCTGGTGATGCATTAAATGCTGGTATTACAGAACATGATCTACAATTGGTTGCTCGTCCATCTTTGGATATCGATAGCATCGATGAAGAAAAAGTAACTTTCAAATTTGTGGTTACGGTTAAGCCAGAAGTGACATTAGGTCAATACAAAGGATTGGATATCACAAAAGAAGACGCAACAGTAACTGATGAAGATGTCAATGCTGAAATCACTCGTTTACAAGAAAGATTTGCTGATTTGATCGTAAAAGAAGATGGCGCTGTAGAAGATGGAGACACTGCTGTTATCGATTTTGAAGGATTCAAAGACGGTGTTGCTTTTGAAGGTGGAAAAGCAGATGCTTATCCATTAGTTATCGGTAGCGGTTCTTTCATTCCTGGATTTGAAGAACAATTGATCGGTATGAAGAGCGAAGAAACAAAGGACATTAATGTTACATTCCCTGAAGATTATCAAGTAGAGGATTTAGCTAATGCTCCAGTAGTATTCAAAGTAACTGTTCATGATATTAAAACAAAAGAATTGCCAGAAGCAAATGATGAACTTGTAAAACAGGCTGAAATCAAAGATGTAGAAACATTGGAAGCATTTAAAGAATATTCTCGTAAGAATTTAGAAGCTACAAAGGTTCAACAAGCTGAAAATAAATTTGAAAGCGAAATTTTAACTGCAATCACAGAAAATGCTGAAGTTGAAATTCCAGAAGTGATGATTGAAGAAGAAACAGATAACCTTGTTCGTGATTTTGCACAACGTTTACAGTCTCAAGGATTCTCTTTGGATCAGTTTAAACAAGTAACTGGACAGACAGATGAAATGATTCGTGATGAAATGGGTAAAGATGCACAGAATAAAGTAAAGGTACGTCTTGTACTGGAAGCAATCGCTGCAGAAGAAAAAATTGAAATCAATGATGAAGATGTAAATGCAGAATTTGAAAGAATCGCAAACATGTATGGTATGGAAACAGAACAGATCAAGACTATGGTGTCTGCTGATGCAGTTTCTTATGACCTGCGTATTCGCAAAGCATTAGAGCTTATCAAAGAATCAGTAGGTAAGTAATATGCATAAAGACGCAGTTTGCGTCTTTTTTGCCCTATAGAAAGGAGTGTAGGAATTATGAGTGAAACAAATGAATCACTAAATGTACAATATCCCTTAGTATGTACAAGAGGTGTCATCGTATTCCCAAATCAAGAAATCGTGATTGATGTTGGTCGTGCAAAATCTTGCCATGCTGTAGAAACAGCACAGGAACAATATCAAGGTCAAGTCGTATTGGTAGCTCAAAGAGATTTGGCGGTAGAAGATCCAGATGTGAATGATTTATATTCCTTTGGTACTCTTTGTCAAATCAAACATATTCGCCGTATGGATGGATATTTACGTGTAAAATTCAGAGGTGTAAAACGTGTTGAGTTGCATACGATCATAAATGATGCAGAAATGATGGTAGTAGATGCAGAAGTAAAAGATGATCTACATCAGGATGATATGGAGGAAGTAGCTCTTATCAGAAAAATCGCAAAGCAATTTGAAGAAATAGAAACCGTTTCTCAAGCGATTCCTAAAGAAATGATCAATGAACTTGCAAAAGGAGTAAGTGCTCCTCAACTAGCTGACCAGATTTCTCAGTTGTTCCCTTTTACTTTGGAAAAACGCCAACAATTGTTAGAAACCCTAGGTGTAAATGATCGTTTATATATCATTTTGCAAGAAATTGAAAGCGAAAAAGAATTATCACAAATTGAAAATAAAATTAATGATAAAGTAAAAACTAGAATAGAAGAAGGACAAAAAGAATATTATTTACGTGAAAAAATGCGTGCAATCAAAGAGGAATTAGGAGATGTGCCTGATACTGATAAAGATGTGGATGCCATTCGTAAACGTTTAGAAGAGAATCCTTATCCGGATGCAATCAAAGCAAAGGTCAAGGATGAATTATCTCGTTATGAAATGTTACCAGCAGCTAGTGGTGAAACCGGTGTAATTAAGACTTACATCGATTGGTTGATGGATTTGCCATGGTGGCAAGAAAGCAAGGATAACGAAGATTTGAATAAGGCTTCTGAGATTCTCGATGCAGATCACTATGGTTTAGAAAAAATCAAAGAACGTATATTGGAATATCTTGCGGTTAAGCAAATGACCAATTCATTAAAGGCACCGATCATTTGTCTTGTTGGTCCTCCAGGTGTCGGTAAAACTTCCTTGGCGAAATCTGTAGCAAGAGCTTTGGATCGTAAATTTGTGAAAATTTCCCTTGGCGGTGTAAAAGACGAATCTGAAATCCGAGGACATAGAAGAACCTATCTTGGCAGTATGCCAGGCAGATTTATACAAGCTATGAAAAAAGCCGGAACGATCAATCCTGTCTTCTTGATTGATGAAATTGATAAGATGGCTAGCGACTATAAGGGTGATCCTGCTAGTGCAATGCTTGAGGTTTTAGACCCAGAGCAAAATGAATATTTTTCTGATCATTACATTGAAGAAAGCTATGATCTAAGCAAAGTTTTATTTATTGCGACAGCTAATTATTTGGAGAATATCCCAAATGCGTTACGTGACCGTTTAGAAATTATTGAATTATCTTCGTATACGGAACTAGAAAAGGTTGAGATTGCCAAACGTCATCTTGTACCGAAACAATTAAATGAAAACGGATTGAAAGAAAATCAACTGAAAATCGATGATGATATCATCAGTTTCTTGATTCGCTATTATACCCGTGAAAGTGGTGTTCGTCAGCTAGAACGTGTCATTGCGACTGTTTGCCGTAAGAGTGTTTTAGCTATATTGAAAGATAAAAAACGCTCTATTAAGGTCACAAAGAAATTGGTAAAAGAGTGGCTGGGTAATGAAAAATTTGAATATGGCAAACGTGAAATGAAGGATCAAGTAGGTACGGTTACCGGACTTGCTTATACTGCATTTGGCGGTGATGTTTTACAGATTGAAGTGAATCATTTCGAAGGGAAAGGTAAGTTGATTTTGACTGGTCAACTTGGCGATGTGATGAAAGAAAGTGCATCTATTGCATATGACTATGTTCGTGCAAATTGCAAAAAATATAAAATCAAGCCTGACATCTTTGAAAAGAATGATATTCATATTCATGTTCCAGAAGGAGCAGTACCAAAAGATGGACCAAGTGCTGGTGTTACTTTGACAACAGCATTGGTGTCAAGCTTAAGTAATACGCCAGTAAAAGCAAATTTAGCAATGACCGGTGAGGTTACACTAAGAGGAAACGTTTTACCGATTGGTGGACTAAAAGAAAAATCCATGGCTGCACATCGTTGTGGCATTACAACAGTTGTCATTCCTAAGGCTAATGTTAAAGATTTGGATGATGTACCAGCTACGGTCAAAGAAAGTGTCAACTTCATTCCTGTAGAACGTGTTTCTCAGGTATTGGATGTTGCATTGGTTAAATAAATGATTACCTTTCAGAAAGCAGAATTGGTGGTGTCTGCGCCCGATAAGAAATCGTGGCCAGATACCGACCTACCTGAAATTGTTTTAGCAGGTAGAAGCAATGTTGGGAAAAGTAGCTTTATCAATACGATGTGTGGCAGAAAAAAATTGGCATACGTTGGAAATACTCCAGGGAAAACTAGATTGTTAAATTTTTTCAATCTAGATGATAAATACATGTTTGTCGATGTTCCCGGATATGGTTATGCGAACATATCAAAAACCCAGCTAAAGAAATTTGGCGAGATGATGGAAGAGTATTTTGCGAAACGAGAACAAAAAAAAGGTCTGGTCATTCTTGTGGATGCTAGGCATAAGCCAACAGAGGATGATATCACGATGATAGAATTTGCTCGTTATTTTGATATTCCTGTTGCAGTAGTAGCTACAAAAACAGATAAAGTTCCTTCAACAAGATTAAAAAATCAGTTACAAATGATTCGTAAAGAATTAGAATTAGATCATAAAGAGCCATTATTTCCTTTTTCTGCAGAAAAAAAAGAAGGAATGGAGGCTGTATGGGAGTATTTGATTCCAATATTCGAATCCTAAGTGTATCGAAAGATACACTTTTTTTGCGTAAACATGAATAGATCATTTTTATTTTAAACTTTTTATTATCATGATAATGATTAAGATTCCCTTACGATATTTACAGAAATCAAACACCATTCTTATAATTCTATTACTCCCATAGATAGACGAATAGTTTCATGTTAAGATGTTATCAAAGGACGGGAAATTATATGAAAAAATGATAAAACAAAAAAGGCTATGATATGTCTTGCTAGGATGCTTCGTAATTTTATTATGCTTTACAAGGAGTGTGTCCAACTTAACCAAATGGAGAATGCAAATGTATCTTGCGATGCACTATCATGAACAGTATGTAAAGTTGGAAAATTTCGAATATTATGATCCTGAGACAAAAGGATTTGGTACATCAAACGGGTTTTATTCGGCTGATGTAAAAGCAATAGATGAACAAGAACCAGATTTGAAGTTTTCTCTTTGTACCAAGGATTTTTTTTAACCATCAAGGATAATTATGAATATCAAATAAATCAAAAAGTAACTGTTTTAGCACGATTGCTTGAGGACTAACAACAAGATATTGATTCAGTATCCAAAAAGTTCTTTTCCAACGATTATTTGAATGCAGATGTAACTATGACAGGACTACAAAGTGAAAAGGATCAGCAAAGAAATGTATTGATACTTCATGAATCATATGCTCGTTCTCATATGCTCGTTCTCATATGCTCGTTCTATTGATCAACGCATATCTATTTTAGCAACGATTTCTATTACAAGACAACAAGAGGATATCGATGCATTATGTAAAAGCATGCAAGCGTATGATGCTTAGAAACAAATTGTTTTTTTTCAACAGCTTTCCACTTTAAAATTTATCAAAATGACAAAATCATTGATATCAGTAATCTTACAAGAGAAGTAATACGATCATCTTCCTTTCAAAATCAAATGGAAAAGGCAAAGGTCGATTATATGGAAAAGGACTTTCCGAAAATCGGATATGTAATACAAGACAACATAGAAAGGTAATAAAGATGATTCACATGAAAGCTTAGCGGTAAAAAAAACAAAGGTGCTTATTCACCTTTGTGATCTTCTACGGCAAGAATTAATTCAGTTGCATAAGGTAACGTTTTGATCCAGTCACAAACTGTGTGCCATTCATCTAACTTATGATTTCTTCTAGCATAATAGATATTCATTAGTGTTTCATAATTCAAAGTACAAGTTCGCATTTGATGATAGCTACTTGGAAGAAGTTGTATCATGCTATACCAAACAGTTTTATCCTTAGTTTCTAAATATTTTAAACGTAATGCTTCTAATACATCGATCACGCTTTGTAAACTTGATAAAGCAGCTTCATTCATGTGATCATGAGAGAAATCATCTAGCTCAAATGGTTTGCTTGCTATCTTATGCATCGTGCTAGTAGAATTAGCAACAGTTGCGACCTTATAGGTGTCATATTCTTTCCACCAGTACATTGGTGCTGTGAAATCAACAGAAACAAAAATCTGACGGATAAATTTACGGTGATCACTTCCTGCACGAGCAAGACGCTGTGCTAGGCTTAGATCATTTGGTCCCATCACAAAGACCCCATCTTCTTGATAATAGGAATCCATGCGATTCCAGCTGTTCATAGGATTTCTTGCGCCACGAATTGCATTTTCAAAATTCATTACGGATGTACGTTCTATTTTTATCATTTCATTTACCTCTCTATTTTTCTGTACAAATATTGTAACATAGAACACAAGGTTCACCTAAGCAAAAAAAGTTTTTAATTTCACATATAGAAATTATCATACTTTCTTATGTGGAAACATACATACATATAGGAGGACTACGATATGAAAACAATGAAAATAGAAAAACAGATGCTCTTTGCGGATACGGTCAGAAAATTAAGTACATTGAATGTGAGTGATGGATTGCAATACCGTCAAGAGGAGGATGGTATTCGAGCCATAGGTCCATTATTTATCAGTGGAGAATATGAAGATCAGGATGGTGGTATGCAAAGCTTTCAAGAAGTTTTAGATATGGATATCATGGCACCTAAGCATAAATTGAGTGGAGAAGATTTCCAAATACAAATTGAAGATTATCATGGAGTACCGGAAAAGGAAGGCATTCATTTATACATCACCATGAGCATTCATGGATTGTTAGAGGAACCTAATGATGTACATGGTGAAGTAAGTAAAAAACAAATAGATACCATGAAAGAGGAAAAAGCGGCACTTAATCTAACGCAAGCAATTCCACCTATGCCAACTCATGCAGCACCATTAAGACCTACAAGCGATCTTTCAGAAGATGCAGTTGAAGCATCTGAAATACCATCAAGTGTTGTAATGCAACAAGACGAAGAATCAGTAAAAGAAATAAATCAAGATACCTTTGATGAATTTGAAGATTTGTTTGAAGATGCAGGAACAACCTATACTAGTTATCGTATGGTGGTTGCAAAACCCAATGACACATATGCTTCTATAGCACAACGATATGAAGTGGATGAAGCAGGACTTCGTGCTAGCAATCATGATAAAGAAATTTCTGATAAAACGTTAGTCATTTTACCGTAATTAAATGACGTAATAAGAGCATAGTTCATGGACTATGCTTTACATATGATCAATTTCTATATGCCACAATGATAATTCCTTATACTTTTACTTTATTATCTATTTATATGAACTGTGTTTATCATCAATCAATTTTTTTACTTCAAATAGTAAAAAAAACAAAAAAAGTAAAAAAACAAAAAAATATTCGTAAAATCATTGACATAGTTTCAAATATTTGATATTATACACAAGCGCTGAAACGAA